>CAZVGQ010000056.1:0-7330 GCA_964626775.1 uncultured Smithella sp.
GAACAGGTTGCCCCGTAAATACATGCCTGTCCAATACGATAAGGAAGCAACGATGATGAAAGTCGGTCTCACCACACTGGGATGCAAAGTCAATCAATGCGATTCCGCGGCACTGGCGGAAAACCTGCGATCCGCCGGTTTTTCCTTGGTGCCGTTTAGCGCTTTTGCCGACGCTTACGTGATCAACACCTGCACCGTCACCGCTTTTGCCGACTTTCAGGCGCGCCAGCTCATCCGCAGAGCGCTGAGAAAAAACCCCCTTGCCCGCATCTTGGTGACCGGCTGCTACGCGCAGACGGAGCCCCAAACACTGGCCGCTATCGAAGGCATTTCCTGTGTGGTGGGCAATGACCGGAAAGACAAGATTGCCGAACTGCTTCTCCACTCGGCCTCCGGCATGCCGCGGATTCTGGTGGATGATATCCGCCGGCAGCGCCGTTTCCCTTCCGCCCCGGCAGCCACACCGACGGGACGAACCCGCGCTTTCTTCAAGATTCAGGACGGATGCGACGCCTTTTGCAGCTACTGTATCGTTCCATACACCCGCGGCCCAAGCTGTAGCCTGCCTCTTTCCGGCGTGCTGGACGGCGCGCGGAATTTCATCGCCCAGGGCTTCAGGGAAATCGTTCTTACCGGCATTCACCTCGGAGACTATGGACGTGATCTGAAACCAGAAACCAGCCTGACTTTTGCGCTCGAGGGCCTGTTGTCGCAAAACCCGACCGCCAGGTTCCGGCTCAGCTCCATCGAGCCCAACGAAATATCGGACGAGCTTCTGGCTTTGCCGGGACATTACCCGAATCTCTGCCCGCATCTGCATATCCCCCTGCAAAGCGGCGATGACGGCATTCTAAAAAGCATGAAGCGCCGCTACGACACAGATTTCTATCGCGATCTGCTCGACCGGGTGAACCGGACCTGGGCGGATGCCGCGATCGGAATAGATGTTCTGGTCGGATTTCCCGGCGAAGGGGAAAAGGAATTCCGCCGCACGGCGCAGCTGCTGGAAAAGCTTCCCGCGGCCTATCTGCACGTTTTTCCCTATTCGGAACGGCCGGGAACCGCCGCCTCGAAGCTGCAGCCCAAAGTTCCGGCATCGGTCAAAAAGGAGCGGGCGGCCGCCCTGCGCGCACTGGGCGCCAACAAGAGAGAGGCCTTCGCGCGGCGCTTTCTGGGAAAGGTCCTTCCCGTTCTGGTGGAACGAACCCGGGACAAAATCACCGGCCTGGCCAGGGGTTTTTCACACAATTATCTCCCGGTACTTCTGGACAAAACCCCCGCTTCTTTAGTAAATACAGTCGTGAACGTCAAAATTGAACAGTTTCGGGACGGCAAGCTGACCGGCAGGGTTTTATGAACAACGACAGAATGCAACAATTGGCGGATCTTCAGGAAAAGCTTTCTTACGTATTTCGCAATCCGGAGCTGCTTTCCACCGCCCTGACGCACCGGTCCTATGTCAATGAAAATCCCCAATCGGGCGGCGAGGACAATGAAAGACTGGAATTTCTGGGCGACGCGGTCCTGGGACTTTGCGTGAGCGACCTTCTGATGAAAAAACACGCCGATTTTGACGAAGGCACCCTGTCCAAAATCCGTTCCGCGCTGGTCAATGAAAAACCCTTGGCGGCTCTGGCGGTGCAGTTGGGCCTGGGGGACTGCCTCCTTCTGGGTCGGGGAGAAGATCATTCCGGAGGCCGCGCCAAGGAATCGCTTCTGGCCAACGCGCTGGAAGCGGTCATTGCCGCAATCTATCTGGATTCAAGCTTCAGCAAAACCAAAACGCTGATGAAACGGCTGATGAAGCCCCTAATGCAGGACGAGGCGATCGCCCGGCAAAGTCTGGATTATAAAACAGCCCTGCAGGAGCTTTGTCAAAAAAAGTACAAAGCCGCGCCGCTCTATACCCTGCTTGCCGAAAGCGGCCCCGACCATGAAAAAATCTTTGAAATGGAAGTCGTCATCGGGGAGGACGTCCGGCAAATCGGCCGCGGAAAAAGCAAAAAAGAAGCGCAAAAGCAGGCGGCGCAAAAAGCCTGGGAAAGTCTGCATCGTGAAAACGGCACTTGATATCCCGAGCAGCAAAGTCCTCCATTCCCGGTGCACCGCGCCACCCCCGCCGACGGTGGACACCGGAGAAAGTTTGTTTCCCGATCGACCAAAGAAACCGCTGATCATCCCCCTCTTCATCATGAACCGAGGCTGTCCGCAGCGCTGCGTTTTTTGCAACGAAGAAATCGCCGCCGGAAATTTTTCGCCGGAAATCACCCGATCCTTCTTTGACGCGGAAGTCGCCTCCTACCTTCGCTGGAACAGGGATAAAAAACGCAACGTGGAAATCGCCTTTTACGGGGGCAGTTTTACCGGGCTTCCCGAGGAGGAGCAGGAACAGCTTTTAGCCTGGGGTAACGCGCATATTCAGAAAGGCCGAGTCACATCGATGCGGATTTCCGCAAGACCCGACCAACTCGACGAAAAAAAGCTGGAGCGCCTGCAGGCGGGCGGTGTCCGAACAATTGAAATCGGCGCTCAATCCTTCAATGACCGGGTCCTTCGCGACATAAACCGGGGACACGACGCACAGGCGATCGTGAGGGCCGTGCGATGCATCCAGTCGCACGGATTGAAAAGCGGCCTGCACCTGATGGCCGGCCTGCCCGGCGACACGAAAGAAAGCTTTTTGCAAACCCTGAACCGCACGGTTGAACTTCTGCCGGATACCGCGCGCATCCACCCGGTTGTGGTATTTCAGGACACGGCGCTCGCGGAGGAATTCCGGGCGGGCCGCTACCGGCCCTTGTCCCTGGAAGAGGCCGTGACCTGGTGCCGTCTGGCCTGGGAAACGCTCACGCCGGCGGGGATTTCCGTCATTCGCTTCGGCCTGCAGCTAACGCCGGAAATGAAGAAAGAAGGCGCCGTACTGGACGGTCCGCTGCACCCCTCTTTCGGCAGTCTGGTCTATTCGGCTGTTTTTTATTCCGCCATCGAAAAATTGCTTGAAGACGTGCCCCGGACGGCAAAGATGCTGCGATTTACCGTCGCGAACCGCGACCAGTCGCATTTTCGCGGTTTTGGCAATCAAAACATCGAATCGATAAAAAGGCTTTACCCTGACGCGCAAATCGTTATAGACTTCACTCGCGGGCAACTTCCGGGGCACTTGTCGCTGAACACCGGAGCGGGGAAATCTTTTTCCTTCAATATTCCCGGCATTCAGCAAGAAACGTCTGCATAATGCACAGCTGTCATTGCGAGTCCCGACATGTCGGAACGAAGCAATCTCATAAGTTATTTATATTACAGAGATCGCCACGTCGCTTACGCTCCTCGCGATGACAAAATAGTGATGATGCTAAGATCATTGATTGGAGAACCGTTGTGTTTAAATCCGGTTTCATAGCCATATTGGGACGCCCGAATGTGGGCAAATCCACGTTTTTCAACGCCGTGATCGGCGACAAAATCTCGATTGTCGCCGATAAGCCGCAGACCACGCGCAACCGCATTTCGGGAATTCTGAACTTCCCCGACGCGCAATTGATTTTTCTGGACACGCCGGGCATGCACAAACCGAAGACGCCGCTCAATCGAGCGATGGTGCAGGCCGCCAGGGAAACGATCGGCGACGCCGATCTTATCCTCATGATAGTAGAAGCCGACAAACCCGTCGGGGCGCATGATCTTTTTCTGATGGAAGCCCTGGCCGAAGTCAAAGCGCCTGTGTTTCTGGCCATCAATAAAATGGACCGGATTGAAAAATCCCTTCTGCTGCCTCTGATGGATCAGTGCCGCAAACTTTATGACTTTGCCGGAATCTTCCCCATCAGCGCACTGAAGGGAAACGGCCTTGACGCGTTGATTCACGGCATGAAAGAGGCGCTTCCGGACGGCCCTCGGCTTTTTCCGGACGACATCGCGACGGAAGCCACCGAGCGGTTTATCGCGGGGGAGTTCATCCGCGAACAGATTTTGCGCCTGACGAGTCAGGAAATTCCCTATGCGTCGGCTGTCGAGATTGACGCGTTCAAGGAGGACGAAAGCAAAAATCTGATCCGCATCAGCGCGACGATCCTGGTGGAAAAAGAATCGCAAAAAGCCATCATGATAGGCAAAAAAGGCGCCATGCTCAAAAAAATCGGAACGCGGGCCAGGCTGGCCATGGAAAATCTTTTCGGCGCGAAAGTTTTTCTGGAATTGTTTGTCCGCGTCAAAAAAGACTGGACCCATTCGGATAAAATGCTGCGCGAGCTGGGCTTGATTCAATAGGGGATTTCATGCAGGCAAAACCCGTCATCGCCATTGTCGGCCGGCCCAACGTGGGCAAATCGACGCTGTTCAACCGCATCGCGGGAAAGCAGAAGGCCATCGTGATCGACGAACCGGGCGCGACGCGCGACCGCAATTACATGGACTGCGTGTGGCACGACAAGGCCTTCACCCTGATCGACACGGGCGGATTCGAGCCCACGACGGAAGAACGGATTCTCGTGCAAATGCGCGAGCAGACCAACCTGGCCATTGAGGAAGCGGATGTCATCATCTTTATGATGGACGGCCGGGACGGCCTGACGCCCTCGGATACGGAAATCGCGCGGCAGCTTCGCGGACGCGGGAAAAAAGTATTTTACGCGGCCAATAAGGTGGACGGCGCGCGTCATGAAGAACTTTTGACGGAATTTTACCGTCTGGGCATTGACGAGCTTCATTCCATCTCCGCCCAGCACGGCCTGGGCGTGGATGAACTGCTGGCCGCGCTCACGGATGACTTTCCCGAAGCTTCTGAAAGCCAAGAGGATGAAAATGAGCCCGTCGCCGTGGCGATTGTCGGCAAACCCAACGTCGGCAAATCCTCGCTGGTCAATCTGATTTCCGGCAAGCCGAGAAGCATCGCCAATCCCACGCCCGGCACGACGCGCGACGCGGTTGATACCGTCATTAAAGTTCACGGCCGGCGCTATCTGCTCATCGACACGGCGGGCATCCGCCGGAAAAACAAGATCAGCCTGACCCTGGAAAAATACAGCGTCATCCAGGCGCTCAAATCGATTAACCGCTGTGACATTGCGCTGGCCCTCATCGACGCGGAAGAAGGCATGACGGAGCAGGACGCCAAAATCGTGGGCTTGGCCTATGAACGCGGCAAAGCCTGCATCATCGTCGTGAACAAGTGGGACAAGATTGAAAAGGACAACGCCACCGTGGGCAAATTTGTCGAGGATATTCACGACAAAATCAAATTCATGGATTTTGCGCCCATCGTTTTCATTTCCGCGCTGACGGGGCAGCGCGCCCCGAAGATCTTTGACCTCATCAACGAGGTTTACAGCCAGTATTCCAAGCGGGTGGACACCTCGCCTTTAAACGATCTGGTGGAAAAATGCGTTCGGAAAAACCCGATGGCCCGTTATCAGAATAAAGCCATGAGCATCTCCTACGCAACGCAAACCGGCGTGAAGCCGCCCACGTTCGTCTTTTTTGTTCCGAACGCGAAGGGCGTCCACTTCTCCTACGAGCGCTATCTGATGAATTCCATCCGCTCCGAATTCGGTTTCGACAAAGTCCCGATCCGGCTGATTTTCCGCAAAAAGCGGTAACGGCATCGACAACAGAGTCCTATATAAACGCGATTTCAGCGATGACGAAGTGGCATGTCATCATCAATATTAGTCCGCTTCTTCGAGCTTGTGCTTTTGAGCGTTTTCCATGTCAATCGAATAATGACGGGCACTGAGCCAATAGAAAAACGCGCCGGTAAGCCCTCCAATCGTGGTTACCAGCAATCCGATTTTGATACCGAAGGCGCCGCCACCCAAGCCGTCGGATATTGCGCCAACAAGGATCGGAGACCAAGCCCCTCCGAAAATGTAACAGCAAAAGACAGCCATGCCCCACGAAACGCCTTTTAAACTCGGCGGTGTCACGTCCTGAGTCACTGTGCTGATGGACGGCACAGGGAATATTGAAAATACGCCGTAAAGAATGCCAATGGCGTAGCCCACGCCGCGTACATCATAATAGATCATGAAGAAAAAAAGCACCGTTGCGATCAGCAGCGATAGTGATGCCGTGAGCATACGTCCCTTGATATTTTTCTTTTGCCATATATCTGCCGTTAAGCCACCGAATAGAGCGCCGATAATCGACATGAGCCCTATGATACCAAGCATCATTCCGGCTTTTTGCGCATCCACGCCGTTTGTACGCATGATCAGCGGCGCCGCCCAGACAAGAAACGCGAAACACATGAAATTTTGCAGGCCGAATCCGATATACAGCCATTTTAAAGTGGGAATTGAAAACAGAGAAACGGCCGATCTGTAAAAGGTTATTTTTTGACCGAATTCGTTGACATGCCGCACGGTCTTGTAGTCTTTCATAAACAGAGCGAGCAAGGCCAGGATGATTCCGGGAATGGCAAAGACATAGAAAGCCATCCTCCACCCATATTTCACTGAGATCGCACCGCCGATAATGAGCCCAAGAGCGGAGCCCAGCGGAACCGCCATGTTGAAAATGCCCATCACCAGACTTCGTCCTTTATCAGGAAATGCAGCTCCAATGAGCGGCGTACCCCCCGAAGTAAAGCCCGCTTCTCCAACCCCGACCAGGAAGCGCGGTATTAAAATACCCAGAAAACTTTTACCCATACCCGTCATAAAGGTAAACCCGCTCCAGACCAGGGCCATAACGGAAACGGTTTTTTTTCGGCTCCAGCGATCCACCAGATAGGCTGCCGGAAAAGCAAAAAACGCCATGCTCAGAAAGAAAAGGGTCTGGATGATACCAATCTGAGAATCGGATAAGCCAATATCTTTCTTTATAAACTCAGTGGTGATGGATAAGACCTGTCGATCCATATAATTGACCGTGTAAAGAAGTGAACATATGATGACGACGTACCAAGCCGCTAACCTGCTGATGGCAAATTCCTTTGTACCGTTCTCCATACTCATCTGTGTCCTCCTAGTTTAAAGGTGGTTGTTAAGGGATATTTTCTATTTCGGCGCCATGCGAAGGGCGCCGTCGAGCCTGATGACTTCCCCGTTTAAATACGGATTTCGAATAACGTGTTCCACAAGGATGGCAAATTCTTCGGGTTCGCCGATTCTTTTAGGAAAAGGGACGGAAGCGTTTAATGCGTTCAGGGCTTCGGGAGACAACAGCTCCAGCAGCGGAGTTCGAAACATTCCCGGGGCGACCGTCATGACACGAATCCCTGAAAACGCCAGGTCTCGGGCCATCGGGAGGGTCATGCTGACCACCGCGCCTTTCGAAGCCGCGTAGGCCACCTGTCCTATCTGACCATCAAAGGCGGCGACACTTGCCACAT
>CAZVGQ010000057.1:0-7319 GCA_964626775.1 uncultured Smithella sp.
GCCCAAATACTCTTTTCGCTTGCCTGTGAGCGTTTTGTATAAATCTAAGGCTCGCGAAAGGCTTTGACAAAACTCGCCTTCGGCTCAAACAGTTGTCATTGCTGATCTTTCGCTTCGCCAAGATTTATTAAACAAAACGCTCCCAATGGCCTCTCAAAGTGATATTTGGGCAACAGTTTGAACCCTGACCCCGCGGGATTCAGCAAAGACGGCCGGTTCGCCGCCAAAATCTTTCAGGAGGTGCCCCTCATGCGTCTTTTGAAAAAAGTCCTGATCGCCGTCCTCGTTTTCGTTTTGTTGATCGGCCTTGCCGGCTTCCTGATTCTTCCCGCCGTTCTCAAGCCGGTCCTGACCAAGAAAATTTCCGAAACCCTGCACCGGGAAGCGGCCATCGGCGAGATCAAGATCAATCCTTTTGATCTTTCCGCAACAATCCGGGGATTCAAACTGGCCGATCCCGTCGGCCATGAATCGTTTGTGTCCTTTCAGGAGCTGCACGTAAACGTGGATGTTCTGATTTCCATCTTCCGGCGCGCGCTCATTCTGGAGGAAATCCGGCTGAATCAACCCTACGTCGGCATCACCCGGAAAGCGGATGGAACCTATAATTTTTCCGATCTGATTCCCAAAGAAGAAACTCAAAAGAAAGAGCCCTCCAAACCGTTTCTCTTTTCACTCAACAACATTCAAATTTCCAACGGCGCGGCGGATTTTCACGACACCCCCAACAAAACCAATCATTCGATCCGGAACCTGAATCTCGATGTTCCGTTTGTTTCCAACATCGATCACTACATGAAACATTATGTCGAACCCAGATTCTCCGCCATCGTCAACGGCGATGCCGTTTCGATCACCGGCAAAACCCAGCCGTTTCAAACATCGCGCGAAAGCCTTCTGGATATCGACATCCGGGATATCGATGTTCCTTTTTACCTGCAATATGTGCCGGTGAAAATGAATTTCAAGCTGACCCAGGCGCTGCTGGACATCCGCCTGCAGGTACATTTCATCATGCCTCAAAAACAAGCCCCCGAATTGAATCTGACCGGCCGGGTCGATCTGAAGAAAGTGGCCCTGGATGATCTGCGGGGCAACAAAATTCTGCGGCTTCCCGTCCTGTCGGTCAACCTGGCTTCCGTCCAGCCGCTGGTTCCCAAAGTTCATCTTTCCGAGGTTTCGCTGGGCGGACTTCAGCTGGCCGTCCGCCGCAGCCCGAAAGGCGAGATCAACCTGCTCCACCTGGTCGGAACAACGGTGGAAAATAAAAAACCCGGCAAAACCAGCGAAAAGAAAAAAGAGCTGGATCTGCAGGTCGATGCTTTGGTGCTCGATGGGGCCGATATTTCGTTGACGGACGAAGTGCCGGTCCGGCCGTTCCGAACGCGGATTCACCCGCTCAGCCTGGCCGTCTCGAATTTTTCCCTGAAAAAGGGCAACAAGGCCGGCATCGATCTGGCGCTGGTCATGGACCAGAAAAGCAGGATCACCGCGAAAGGGCCGGTTTGCCTCTCGCCGCTGGGCGCCGATCTGGCGCTGGACGTGAAAAATCTGGCACTCCGTCCCTTCCAATCCTATGTCCCGGACACCGTCCAGATGGACATCACCGGCGGCGCCCTTTCCACAGCAGGAGTCTTCGCGCTGGCGACTGACGGGAAGGGAGAACCTGGTATCAAATATTCGGGGAATCTCTCCGTGAATCATCTCGCAACCATCGACCGGGCGCGCGCCAACGATTTTCTAAAATGGAAGCAGCTCCGTTTTGAGTCTCTCGCCGCCGGATACAATCCTCTCTTTGTGAACATCAAAGAAATTTCACTTCGCGATTTCTTTGCCAAAATCGTCATCCATCCGGGCGGCGTTACCAATATCCAGCACATCTTCGGCGTGGCAAAAAAGGAAACGCCGCCGTCCGACGCCGCAGGGAAAACGGCGGATGAAAAGACCGCACCCGCCAAAACCCCGCAGGCCGCGCCTGACGCAAAACCATCCCCGCCCCCGCCGGACATTAAGATCGGCAGAGTCAGCTTTCACGGGGGAACGGTGGATTTCGCCGACCGCAACATCCGGCCGAATTACGCGGTGACCATGCTCAATCTCCGGGGAAGCGTCACGGGTCTTTCCTCGCAGCAGATCTCGCGCGCGAAAGTGGACTTGAAGGGACATCTGGGCTACGGATCGCCGCTGGAAATCGCGGGTACGGTCAACCCGCTGGCCAAAGATCTCTTTGCTGATATTAAACTCATCTTCAAAGATATTGAAATGAGCCCGGTCACGCCTTACACCAGCAAATATCTGGGCTATCCGATCACCAAAGGCAAGCTCAATCTCAACGTCGCCTACCTCGTCGATCAAAGAAAACTGACCGCCGAAAACAAAATCTTTTTCGACCAGCTGACGTTCGGCGACAAGGTGGAAAGCCCCGAGGCTATCAAAGCGCCGGTGCCGCTGGCCGTTTCGCTTTTGACGGACCGCAACGGCCAGATCAATCTCGACATTCCCCTGTCCGGAAGCCTCGACGACCCGAAGTTCAAAATCTGGCCGATTGTCTGGCAGGTTCTCGTCAACATCATCACCAAAGCCGTCATGGCCCCCTTTTCCCTTTTGTCTTCGCTGACCGGAGGGGGCGAAGAAATGAGCTTTGTCGAATTCAACTACGGGAGCGCGGACATTCCGGAGGCGGGGCTGAAAAAGATCGGCTCTCTTTCCAAAGCGCTCTACGACCGGCCCCAGTTGAAACTGGAAATTGAAGGCTATATTGACGCAACACAGGATCAGGAAGCCCTGAAAAAAGCAAAATTCAACCGCCTGCTCAAAACGCAGAAGCGCAAGGAAATGATCGACCGCGGCGAGACCCCCGCTCCGCTGGAGGAGATTTCGATCCCACAGGCCGAACACGAGAAGTATCTGACCCTGGCCTACAAAGCGGCAAAATTTTCCAAGCCGCGGACGGCGCTGGGCATCGCCAAAGACCTGCCGCCCAATGAAATGGAAAAGCTGCTCTACGACAACACGGCCGTTACGGACGGCGATCTGGCTGAGCTCGCCTCCAGACGGTCTCAGACGGTTCGTGAACAGCTTCTGAAAGACGGCAAGGTGGAAGCAGGACGCGTTTTCATCGTCCAGCCCAAAAACAAGACGCCCGCGAAGAAAGACAAGGTCAAAGACAGCCGCGTGGACTTTAAAGTGAAATAGCGGCGCTGTTCATCATTCCATACCCGGGGAAATTGGCGATCATGATAAAATTTCGCGCGATCATCCTCCTTGTGCTCCTCGGCCTGCTTGCGGTTTCCTGCGCGCCCCTTCAGCCGGACATTGTCCCCACCGGAGAAATCAAAACCCGATGCCTGCCCTTCTTCCCCGATCAGGACGGCTGGTACGGCGGCGACGGCGCCTACTCCATTGCCCTGGACGGGAGGCGCACCCTGTGGCTGTTCGGCGACACCTTCGTTTCGGAAGAAAAGGGGCGGAAGGACCGGATCGGCATGGAGGTGATCCTGGGAACGACGCCGGCCGTCTCCACCTGCGCCGGTGAGCAATTCTCCATCCGGTACTATCCGAAAAAAATAAGCGGCAAATTCGCATCGTCCTTCGGCCCGGATCAATGGCTCTGGCCGCAGGACCCATTTATCGCGGAGCGGGTTTTATACATACCGCTTCTGGTGATCCGGCCTCTTCCCGGACCGCAAAAGCCTTTTCACTTTGAAATTGCCGGCCACAGGATCGCCCGGATCAAGGATTATTCGGCGGAAGATCCCCATGACTGGCCGGTGGACTACCTGGACTGGACCGGCGCGATCGCTCCCGGCATTGAGGCCCTGGCCGCCGCATCCGTCGTTCACGGCCGTTTTGTCTATTTTTATCCCCTCTACAAGTCCGGGAAAGACGGCGTTTTCACGCACGGCAATCTTTTGGCAAGAGTTACCGCCGACCATCTGGAAAATCCTGCCGGTCATTTCGAGTACTGGACATCCGCCGGCTGGCAAAAGAATATCACTCCGGAAAACATCCGGATGATCTTTTCCCCCGGCATTCCCGAGCTGAGCGTCCGCTATTCAGAGGAGAATGAAGAATGGCTGGCCGTTTATCTGTCGCCGGAAGACAAGGGCCGCCGGCTGCTGTACAAAACATCCCGGCGGCCGGAAGGCCCGTGGAGCCCTCCGGGTACGCTCATTTCATCCATCGGGGAAGTGGACCCAGCAAGCGCGCTGTACAATCCGCAGACGTTTTGCTACGCAGGCAAAGAGCATCGCCAGTTCGCCCGCGGGCGGGAACTCGTCGTGACCTACGTCTGCAATTCACTGGAAAACATCGACGATCAGGAGAGCTTTCTTCGCCGGAATCTTTTTCTGTACCGGCCGCAAGTAAAAATAATCCGGCGCTGAGTATTTTTGCTAATCTTTGATTGTATAGCCCTTCTCCCGGAAAAGGCGCAGGCAGGCGTCCACCGCATCCTCGTCAAAAAGAACGCCCCTGTTTTCGGTAATTTCCTGCAAAGCCGGCTCCAGGCCCAACGCGGGCCGGTAAGGACGGTGTGTCGCCATGGCTTCCACCACGTCGGCCACCGCGAGAATCCGCGATTCCGGCAGAATGTTGTTTCCCGTCAATCCATGAGGGTATCCGGAACCGTCAATCCTTTCATGATGCTCCAGAACCATCCTTGCGATGGGCCAGGAAAATTTAATGTCCTTGAGAATTTCATAGCCGGATTGAGCGTGAGTTTTAATCAGATTGAATTCCAATTTGGTTAATCTTCGGGGCGAGCAAAGAATCTCAGCCGGAACGGAAATTTTTCCAATATCATGGATGATCCCGGCCATGGCGATGCCTTCAATCTGCTCCCGGGAAAGCCCCATCTCCCGGGCAATGGCCTCGGCGATATCAGCAACACGGCGCTGATGCCCCGCCGTGTAAGGATCTTTCGCTTCCACCAAAGAAGTGATCGCCTGAATTGTCCCGGCAAAAGCTTCCCGCAGCCGCTCTACACTCTCTTTGCGGTCGGTCACGTCGCGCACAAAACCGTCGTAGCACGGAGTTTGCCCTTCCGCCACGCGCACCGGCTGGATGTTGACGGATACCCAGCCGATGCTTCCATCCCTCCGGAAAAACCGGGCTTCAAAGTCCTGGACAAAACCCCTGCTTTCCAGCAGCTGAAATATTTTTCTGCGGTCTTCACGAGCCTGATACAACTGATGAGCGCCGCTATTGACCTGTTCAACAAACTCGGCCGGAGAATCATAACCGAAGATCCGGGCCATGGCTGAATTGACCATGATGAATTTTTCATCAGTATTTGCCCGGTACATGCCTTCCTGAGCATTTTCAAAAATACTCCGATACCTTTCTTCCGCCTGACGCAACTCTTCTTCCGCCATTTTCCGGTCGGAAACATCCCGGGCCATGCCCCGAAAGCCAATAGGCCTGTTATCTTTGTCTATAATCAGATTAACCCAGGATTCCTGAAATCTTTTACCGCCATCCTTCAAGTTGATCTCATAATCAAATAACGCAACGGCCCGGCCTGTTTGATACACTTTTGCAAAAATATCCTGCACCTGCCGCCAGCAATTCCGGCTCATGTACTGCCGATAGTTCATGCCCATCAGCTCTTCACGCGCATAGCCGGTTCTGGCCACCAGGGCCTGATTGAAAAACGTCAAATTACCCTTCAGGTCAACTTCGTAATAGGCGTCATCCATATTCTCGAGAATGCCGCGGTATTTTTCCTCCAGTTTCCGCAGTTCGGCGTTGGCCGCCTCCAGATCAGCCATCTTCTTTTCAAGTTTGCTGAAAAGGATTTCATTATGACGGCGGAAGAACTCCATTTCTTCGCCCAGCGGTTTTGATGCCGCCAGACTGATCCTGTCTTTTTCTTCCAGCAGATCCATCAGGATTTTGATCAGAACTTCCGGTTCTTCGGGTTTGAGAATAAAACGGTCCGCGCCCAAATCCAGCGCAAACTTTTCATCCTTGGCCTCCGTATACGTGGCCGTATAGAAAACAAATGGAATATTACGCAATGTTTCATCTTTCTTGCATTCCCGGCAAAAGCTGTAACCATCCATCACCGGCATCAAAATATCCGAAACAATCAGATCCGGCCGGGAGGCCCGGGCCATTTCCAGCGCGGCTTTGCCGTTTTCCGCCTCACGGACCAACCAGCCATGAGCTTCCAGAATACTTTTTAAAAAGTATAAATTGACACGATTGTCGTCAGCGATCAAAATCGTTTTTTTCATGACTCTACTTTTCCCTCTCCTGTTTCGGCAGATGCTGTTCTTTTCCCATTTCTCCTTCTTGCGGTAAAATCAAGCTAAAGGTGCTGCCCTGTCCCCAGACGCTTTCTACCCGGACTTCACCGCCCAGCAAGTGCGCCAGCTTCCTGCAGATGGACAGACCCAGCCCCGTTCCGTCGTATTTCCTCGTTGTGCCGGATTCAATCTGCCGAAAAGGATTAAAAAGAATCCCGATATCTTCCGGTTTGATGCCGATTCCCGAATCGGCAACGGCGATCACAATTTTCCCGTTTTGGTTTTCGCATGTCATCCGGACAAAGCCCTGCTCCGTGAACTTGATGGCGTTGCTCAGCAGATTCAGTAAAATTTGCTCCACACGGCGGGGATCGCTTTTCATCAGGCCGATTTCCGGCGCGATTTCCGCTGTCAGCTTCAGATGCTTGTTTTCGGCCAGCGGCTGAGAGGTTTTAATGACTTTCTCCAATGTCTCCCGCAGATTGAAGGTTTCAGAGACCACGTTGAGCTGTTCCGCTTCAATCTTGGAAATATCCAAAACATCGTTGATCAAGCTCAGCAAATGCCTGGCGCTGTTGTAAACCATCTTGAGCTGCTTGTCCTGTTCATCGTTTAACGGACCGCCCAGGCGCTGCAGTAAAATGCCGGTAAAGCCGATGATGGAATTGAGCGGCGTGCGCAGTTCATGCAACATGGTCGCCAGAAAAGCGGATTTCAGGCGATCCGCCGATTGCGCTTTTTCCATGGCGAGGGCCAACTCGGCCGTCCGCTCGATAATCCGCTCTTCCATTTCCGCATTGATTTTTTGCAACTCCCTGGTGCGTGCATTGACCTGATACTTCAGGATAATGCTGCCCCCCAGACTCATCAACAGCACAATACCGGTAATTAAACCGAGAATCTGCAGCCACATCGGCAGCTTGAAACGCACCTCTTCGGATGTCCATTTTTTCAGGATTGCATAATATGCTGATTTTGTGTTTTTTTTCAGGAAATCAAGATGTTTGTCAATGGCGTCCAGCAATTCCTGGGATTGATTTTTCGGGGCGGCGAAAAAAAGCGCGGACG
>CAZVGQ010000058.1:0-7296 GCA_964626775.1 uncultured Smithella sp.
TGATCGAGTTGGCCGACGACAGATTGAACCTTGCCAGATCTTTGTCGGCAAACGCTTCTTTGACCAGGTTCTGGCAGTCGTCGAATTTTCCGTCAACGCACATGGCCCGCACGTTGCCGCCGATGGTGTCCAGCTGCTTTTTCTGCATCAGGCTCACTTCATCCGCCGGATACAGGATGGTCACATCAATGCCGTCAACGCCCTTGTAGGCTTCTCCCACGGCGCTTCCCGTATCGCCGGACGTCGCCACCAGAATATTGAGCCTCTCCCCTTCAGGCCGGCAGTGGCTCATGAGCCGGGCCATCATCCGGGCGGCGAAATCCTTGAAGGACGCCGTGGGGCCCTGGTCCAGCCGAAGGATGAAGGCGCGCGGATACACCGCCTCCAGCGGGACGGGAAAGTTGTAGGCGTCCTTCACGATCTTCTCGAGGACTTCGGAAGAAAATTCTTCCGAGAGAAACGCCCGGGCGACAAGCAGCGCGGCCTGCCAGTAAGGTCGGTCACGAAGCGCAACAACATCCTTCATGGAAAGCCGCGGAATGGCGTCGGGAACAAACAGGCCTTCATCCGGCGATTGCCCGGCCAGCAGCGCTTCCCGAAAAGACACGCTTCCGGTAAAGGGAGTAATTCCCGCAGCCTGTTTTACGTGGCGATTGGTGCTGTAGTAGCGAATGGGCATGCCCGTTGTCCCTTTCAAAGGTGATTTTCTATAATCTGATTGGCGCAAATAAATCAACAAAAAACAATACCCTCCTGTCGGGTTGTTGTATGGGCGATTTGAGACCTTTGAACAACGGCATATTTTTGAGCGATTGGATTTTTGGGGTGATTTTTTGAGAATGCATATTGATTCCGGCCGATCAATCGGAAGGAATCAGGTGAAAGAACTATGACGAGTCCATTTTACCTCCAAATTCGATCTTATTTATCCCGGATTACCGGGTCTTCCGTGCAGTCGATGCCGCTTTCTCTTCGTTACGCCGTTTTCAGAACCTTCATCCTTGAAGCCCGGAAGAGATTAAAAGCAAATTGCCTGAACAAGTCGTCTATGGCATTTTTAACCATCCTCGGAAACCTCGCCCGATATGCCTTATTGTACAAATGGCTCAACCCGAAGTATTGCTCCACGATATACCGGAGCTTGGAAATGGCTTTGTTCCGTGCCGTTTCATATTCCGTTAACTCAGCCCCGGTTGTTGCTTTTCTCATAATGCCGTCTTCAATCTTATTCATGGACAAGAAATCCCGGTTGGGTTGCCCAAAATACCCCTTATCCGCAAACACCTTTTTAATGGGTTCTTTCGTATGACAACTGCGGGCCACACACAGAGGAAGATACGGACTGTCGTTATGAGAAGCAGGCGTCAACTCCGTGGCCAGGACGAACCCATACTTGACATCCACGGAAGCATGCTCTTTCAGACCGTAAAGCGGGACCTTGTTTTTCACCGTCCAGTCCGATTCCAGATCCCGGGAGAACTTCAGCGGCTTGCCGTTTTTATCCACCTTGCCTTCCGGCGTCTGTTTTCTCATCATCTCTTCCTGCAGTTTTTCATTGCTGCGCGGATGAGAAGCGGATTGTACCAGACGGGCGTCAACGGCAATGCCTTCATGAATAATCAATCCTTTTGCCGTAAATTGTGAAAGAAGCTCATGATTGATCATCCGCATCGTATCTTTAGAGAATCTTCCTCTGAACCTGGAGAAAGTCGAATGATCGGGAGAAACATCATCAAAAGACAGCCCCAGGAACTTTTTGAAGGAATTCCTGTCGTTGATCTGGGTTTCCAGTTCCGGATCGGAGTCGATTTTAAACCATTGCTGAAGAAGCAGGCATTTCATCAGGAAAAGAGGCGGGTAGGCGCTGTTTCCCTCAAAGCTTTTACCGACGGGATAGCTTCTCAGAAGAATGCTTTCGATTTTGGACCAGTCAACGACCCGATTGATTTCTTCCATTCTTTGGATGGCCCTGTTCTTTTCCATGGAGTTAAAAATGGAGATATCGGCGAAGGTGAGATTGGTTTTCATATTTTTGAAGCCCATGGTTCCTCCAGAAGGTTTAATTTGCAGGAATCATGGCATAAGAAAGCGGGAATGTCAAGATAAAAGGTAAATAATATCAAATATATAACGCATTTTTTGGGGCTGATTAACCCAAGGGAAATTTCGAGGTAAAGTTGATCAGGGAAAGCAAAAATAAAAGGAGTTGTTCAAAGGTCTCGATTTGCCGGCGCGGTCATGGACAGGGTTTTGTCTTCTTCAGAGTGCCCGTGGTCTTATGGGCGGGCAAAAAGAAAATTTGCAAAACAGGCTGTTCGGAATCCGGAAAGCTGTCTTTTCCGAAATCCATTTGGAAAATGCCGGCTTCTATGCTAAAAAATCAAACGCTTCAGGAATGGGAAGCGCAAATTCTTTTTCGGGTTGAAGCGCATGGAAGAAAAAAAGGCCGTTCGTTTGACGGAAACCGTATCGAGCGCGGGTTGAGCCTGCAAGATCGGTCCGGGGGACCTGTCCGACATTCTCAGCGATTTGCCGCTCATTTCCGATCCAAAGCTGGTGACCGGGTATGAACATGCGGAAGACGCGGGCGTGTATAAAATTTCCGACGACCTGGCGCTGGTGCAGACCGTGGATTTCTTCACGCCGACCGTGGATGATCCCTTCACCTTCGGTCAAATCGCCGCCGTCAATGCCTTAAACGACATTTACGCGATGGGGGGCACTCCGCTCACCGCCATGAACATCGTCTGTTTTCCCATTAAGACCATGGACAAATCGGTGCTGCGCGACGTTTTGCGCGGGGGGCTGGACAAGATGCGCGAAGCGGGCGTGCTCCTGGTCGGCGGCCACAGCGTGGAAGACAACGAAATCAAGTATGGTCTGTCGGTGACCGGCACGATTCATCCAGACCGCGTGCTGTTCAACCGCGGCGCCCGCCCCGGCGACAAGATCATTCTGACCAAGCCGCTGGGCACGGGCATTGTCGCGACGGCCATCAAGGCGGGGGCGGCCGGGCAGGCGCTCGTCGAACAGGCAACGCGCTGCATGACGACGCTCAATAAAAAAGCGGCCGGGCTGATGATCGCGGCGGGAGACATTCATTCCTGCACGGATATCACGGGCTTCGGTTTTCTCGGACACGCCTGTGAAATGATTGAGGGCAGCGATGTCGGTCTGCGGATCGAAGCGTCCAGAATTCCGATTCTGGAGGGCGTGCGGGATCTCACGGAAACCGGCTACCTTCCCGGCGGTCTTTACCGCAACCGGAACTACCGCCTTCATCAGATCGAGAAAGCTCCATCCTGTCCGGACTGGATTTTCGACGTATGCTTTGATCCGCAGACGGCGGGAGGCCTGCTGTTCAGCCTGCCTTCCGAGAAGGCCGAGCCTCTGGCGGCCGCCATGCGCCGGGCGGGCATCACGGACGCGGTCGTCGTGGGCGATGTGGTCAGTGATTATCCGGGTAAAATTCTCATGGAGTAAAGTCCTTTGAATCGCTTGCCCTTCAAAAGTGAGACGCAGCAGAATGTCAAAAAGCTCCTCGAGCTCGCGCGTTCGGACGATTCGCTGCTTGTGTTGATGCACGGCAGCCCGGATCCGGACGCAATCGCTTCGGCCATGGCGCTTCGCGAAATCCTCCTGCGTACCAAAGGCCTTTCCAAATGGGTTTTTGCGGCGACGGAGCCGATCCGGCGCCAGCAGAACCGGGAACTCGCGCAGGCGATGCGCCTCAATATTCGGCTTCTGAACCAGGTTGATGCCGGCGCTTACCGGGTTGTTGCGCTGGTGGACGCGCAACCTTCTTTTTTTGGCGATTTCCTTCCGGCCCGTGAGCCGAACATCGTCCTGGATCATCATCCCCGCGAGGGCGGCTGGCAGGCCGAACTTGCCGACATTCGGCCCTCGTACGGCGCGCTCTCGACGATTTTAACGGAATACCTGCTGGCCGCGCGGGTGCGCATTCCCCGCAATCTGCACACGGCCCTGCTTTACGGCATCAAGACGGACACGGATAATTTCGACCGTGAAACGATTGCCGAAGACATTCGCGCCTACACCTATCATTCCCGGCACGCCAATCTGCGGCTGATCCGCCGGATCGAACTCAACCAGACGCCGCGCAGCTATCTGAAATATTTCGACCATGCGTTTCATTCCATGACGCATTTCCGCGGACGCCGCGTCGGTTTTCTGGGTTACGTGGAAAGTCCGGATGTCTGCGTGCAGGTGGCGGATTTTTATCTGCACGTGATCGGCACGTCGTATGTGGTAGTTGCGGGGATCGTGAACGACCGGCTGGTCATTATTTTCCGGGGCGACGGCTATCGCCAGGACTGCGGCGCGATGGCGCAGCAAGCTTGCGGCCGGATCGGTCAGGGGGGCGGACACCGCAGCGCCGCCCGCGTGGAAATTCCCCTGGACGTTCTCAAAGCGGAGCTTCGGGGAGATTTGTCCCAGCAGAGCGTGGAGCGCTTTCTTCATCAATGCCTGAGAAAAGCCCATCCGCGCAAAGAGGAGCCGCCGCCGGCCCAAAACGGGAAGGAGAAAACATGAGAGATATCGGGTTTCACAAGGATACGGTCACCGGACGGTACCTCAATCCCTTTGACGGATTTGAACCCAAAGACATGACCATTGAAGAGCGGTACGACGAAACCACCGGCGTGGCCAGCCGCATTCTTCCTTACCGGGTAAGGCCCGCCCAAAAGCCGGAAACCGCCGTCTATCTGGAAAAATCGCCGGAATCAATCTGTCCGTTTTGTCCGGAGCTCTTTGACAAAATCACACCCCGGTTCACGCCGGACATCATCGAAGGCGGAAAATTCACCAAAGGCGGCGCTTTTCTGTTTCCCAACGCGTTTCCCTACGATGCGACCAACACGGTGGCGATCTTTTCGCACCGCCACTTCATGGGGCTGGATGAATTGACGCCCGACGCCATGCGCGATGGCTTTGCCGTCTGCCGGGATTATTTTTACCGAATGGCCGAATTGCAGAAAGGGTTCCAGTATGGTTCGATCAACTGGAACTACATGCCGCCCGCGGGCGGCGGACTGATTCATCCCCACCTGCAGACGATCGCGGGCAAAAAACCGACCAATTTCATGCGGCGGCTTTTGGCCAGCGCGCAAAATTACGAAGCGGCCTTCCAAGGCGGAAATCTGTGGAAAGACCTGCTGGATCGGGAGCAGGAGGCAGGCGAGCGTTTCATCGCCTCGACCGGCGTCGTGTCGTGGCTTGCCGCTTTCTCGCCCAAGGGCATGGCCGGGGAAGTTGATTTTTATTTCAGGGAGAAAACCTCGTTTTTTGATCTGACCCAGGCCAACTTTGAAGAGCTGCTTAAAGGTCTTTCCCGGGTCTTTCTTCACCTGTATGTCAATAATTTCATGAGCTTCAATCTTTCCCTGTATGCGCCGCTGATACCGGAGAAAAACTTCTGGGTGCAGGGAAAAATCGTTCCACGTTTTGAAATCAATCCCCTGGGCACGAGCGATTTGAATTATTTTGAAAAACTGCACGATGAGATCATTTGTCCGATTGTGCCGGAGCAGTTGTGCAAGGAGCTGCAGGCGTATTTTCAGGAATGAATTTGACGGGGCGGTTCGAAAACGTGCTGTTGCCCAAATCCTTTTTTCGCTCGCCTGGAAGCGTTTTGAATAAATCTAAGACTCGCTTCAGGCGATGACAAAACTCGCCTTCGGCTCAAACAGTTGTCATCGCTGATCTTTCGCTTCGACTTGATTTATTATGCAAAACGCTTCCAATGGCCGCTCAAAGGGATATTTGGGCAACAGCGTCCTGAGCGATATTGCTCTAGGTTTGCTCAATAAAAAAGGCAGCATCTGCGGATGCTGCCTTTTGGCGTTGACGCCATAATCATTAATCTTCTTTGGAGCTTATGGCCGATGAGGACTCCGAAGATGAAAGTTTGCTTTCACCGGCTGTTGTTTCCGTGTGGGCTGGTTTGACCGCCTGCGGTTTTTTCCCCTTGTAGTCCGTCGCGTACCAGCCGGTGCCCTTCAGGCTGAAGGAGGAAAGCGACATCATTTTCTGAACCTTCCCCTTGCAGAACCTGCAGGTCTTCAAATCCGGCTCGGTAATCCCCTGAAACGCCTCAAATTGTTTGCCGCATTTCCTGCATTGATATTCATAGATAGGCATACATCAACCTCCTGAAATTAATTATAAAGATTGCTGATTTTATATTCACTGCTGAAGCAGTCCAAAACCATGTTCATGTCCGTTTGCCTGGCCGGCTGCAGCGCGCTTCGGGTCAGGTTGTGGACGATTTTTTCTTCCTGTTCCTTTTCTTCCTGAGGAGCGCTGAAATCAGCGGCGCCCGTGGAGAATCGCAGAACGTGAATCAGTTCATGCACCGCGATGTAGAGCATCAAAGGGCTCAATTTGATAAACGTATTGGCGCGCTCCAATGCATCCAGGATAATATGGTCCTGCAGGCACACCCGGTAAAACTCGAAACCTTCCTTTTCCTGCGGCTTGCCGTCGGAAGACTTTTCGTAGGAATATTTGCACAGGTGCGCAAATGCGCCGTCATTTACTTCATGCTCTTCCAAAAATGCAAGGGTTTTTACGTCGTATCTGTTTTTCCGCAGATCGTCTTCCGTCAGGCGGAAATGACGCGACAAAAGCTTTTCAGCGTCGGAAAACGCCCTTGCCGCCACCGGTATATGCGCCGCGTTAAAATAGCGAATCATAAAAACACCTTAAATGCAGCTGCCCGATTTGGCGGTAGTATATTCATTCTCTGTGTTTCTGTCAATACGGACGGGAAACCGGCCAAGGAAATGCTTGTCAAATAAGATTGCCGATGTTAGTATCCCGAACCGCCTTCATAGGGCGATTTTCATCAGGGAAACATACCAATGGCGCAAACCGGAAATTGCCGGAATACAAATGAAAACGACGAAAACGCCGTCTGGGGCATGGCCGCGCTTCGTCCTTTTGCTTTTATCGGAAGAACCGTTCTGGACTGGGTGGATCATCTTGGAGCGGCGGCCATTTTTCTCGGGATGGCGCTGTGGCAGATTTTCCGGAGGAAGCAGTTTGCGAAAACGGTCCGGCAGATTTATTATATTGGGGCCAGATCCATCACGATCATCATGCTGGTCAGCCTGTTTACCGGGATGGTGTTGGGGCTTCAGGCCTACCACGCCCTGTCGAAATTCGGCGCGCAGGGGGCGGTAGGTTCCCTGGTGGCCCTTTCGCTCATTATGGAGCTCGGTCCGGTGCTGACCGCCATCATGATCACGGCGCGGGCCGGTTCGGCCATTGCCG
>CAZVGQ010000059.1:0-7255 GCA_964626775.1 uncultured Smithella sp.
GCCAGGACCTGGTGCTGGGCGGCCGGACGGTGGTCGGCGCGCCGCCGGCCAAGGGCCAGGAGCTGGAGGACCAGTATTTCGGCAGCATTCGGGAGCGGATTTCCTCCTTCATGCACGACGTGGAGGAAGAGCTCTACAAGCTGGGCATTCCGGCCAAAACCCGGCACAACGAGGTCGCGCCCAGCCAGTATGAAATCGCGCCCGTGTTTGAAGAGGCCAATCTGGCCGTTGACCACAACCAGATGATCATGGAGACGCTGAAGTATGTCGCAAAGAAGCATCGGCTGGCCGCCCTGCTGCATGAAAAACCCTTTGCCAAAATCAACGGCTCCGGCAAGCATATGAACTGGTCTCTTTCCGACGACCAGGGCAACCAACTCCTCAATCCCGGCCGGACGCCGCAGGACAACATCCATTTTCTCGTATTTTTGATTGCGACGATCCGCGCCGTTTACAGGCATGCGGATTTTCTGCGCGCCACGGTCGCGTCTTACGGCAATGATCATCGCCTGGGCGCCAATGAAGCGCCGCCCGCCATCCTCTCCGTGTTTTTGGGCGAACAGTTGACGCAAATTCTGGACAATATCGAAAAAGGCACCGTGCACAAAGCAACGAACGCGGAAATCATCGACCTGGGCATTTCCTCTCTGTCTCAGGTCAGCAAAGATTACACGGACCGCAACCGGACCTCTCCGTTTGCCTTTACCGGCAACAAGTTCGAATTTCGCGCGGTGGGCTCGTCGCAGTCCGTTGCCTGTCCCGCGTATGCCTTAAACACGATTGTGGCCGAAAGCTTGGACGAACTGGCCGAAAAGATTAAAGCCAAAGGATCGAAGAACACCAATCAGGCGGTCTTTGATGTTTTGAAAAGCGAAATCGCGCAGCTTCGGCCGATTCTGTTCAACGGGGACAATTATTCAAAGGAATGGGTGGCCCAAGCAAAGAAGCGGAGTCTGCCGAATGAAAAAACGACGCCCGGCGCGTTAAAAGCGCTGGTGACCGACCGGGCGCTTCGTCTTTTTGAAAAATATCAGGTGCTTTCCAATGAGGAGCTGAAGGCCCGCTACTTGATCCACATCGAGCGCTACATCAAGGATCTGGAAATCGAGGTCAACTGCCTTGCCAACATCTGTCTGACGCAGGTGATTCCGGCGGCCGCGGCCTATCAGCAAAAACTGGCGCGGGCGATTCTCGACGCCAAGGATGCCCTCGGGTCCGCCGCGGTGATCTCCTCTCAGGCGGAGCTGCTAAAGAAGATTCTTGATTTCAGCAATGATGTTTATACGGCCTGTAAGGAGATCGCAGCCGGAATGCAGGCGGCCAAAGGCATGGACAGCGAGCAGAAGAAAGCGGAAATGCTTTGCGCCAGGGTCAAACCGAAAATGGACGAACTGCGCGAATATGTGGACGCGCTGGAAAATCTGGTGGATGATGAAATCTGGCCGCTCCCGAAGTTCTGGGAAATGTTGTTTATCTGTTAAGAAGACAGGAAACCCCCATGATTCTGATCATTGATTTCGGCTCGCAGTACAACCAGTTGATTGCCCGGCGGGTGCGGGAACATCAGGTGTATTGCCGGATTGAGCCGCCCGATTTTCCGCTTTCCGCCATTCGGGCGATGGCGCCGGAAGGGATCATACTGTCCGGCGGCCCGGCCAGCATTTACGCCAAAGGCGCGCCGCGCGCGGACCGCGGCATCTTTGAGCTGGGAATTCCGGTGCTGGGGATCTGCTACGGTCTGCAGTTCATGGTGGATGCTCTGGGCGGCCGGGTCATCGGATCGGCCAAACGCGAATACGGCTTTGCCGAACTCACCATCAAAAAGCAAAAAGGTCTCTTTGCCGGCGTGGAGAAGAAAACGCCCTGCTGGATGAGCCACGGCGATTCCATCGGCGAGCTGCCGCGGGGCTTTTCCGTTACGGCTTCCACCGCCAATACGAAGGTTGCGGCAACCGAAAATGTTCAAAGGAAATTTTACGGTCTGCAATTCCATCCCGAGGTGGTTCACACCCGCGAAGGCGTAAAAATGCTGGCCAATTTCCTTTTCGGGGTCTGCAACTGCGCAAGGACCTGGTCGATGAAATCTTTCGTCTCGCGGGCCGTGGAAGACATCCGCCGGCAGGTGGGAAAGGAAAAGGTCATCCTCGGGCTATCCGGCGGCGTGGATTCGTCGGTCGCGGCGGCGCTGCTCCACCGGGCGATCGGCAAACAGCTCACCTGTGTTTTTGTGGATAACGGCGTCCTGCGGGAAGGCGAGGCCAAGCGCGTCATCGACATGTTCAAAAAGCATCTGCGCATCAATCTGCGGTTTGTCCGGGCGGGGAAAATATTCCTTCAAAGGCTCAAAGGGGTGAGGGAGCCTGAACGGAAGCGCAAAATCATCGGCCGGACGTTTATTGAAGTGTTCGACGCGGAGGCGCGCAAACTGAAAGAGGTGAAATTTCTGGCGCAGGGAACCCTGTACCCCGATCTGATCGAATCGCGTTCCGCTTTCGGCGGCCCCAGCGCGGTGATCAAATCGCATCACAATGTCGGCGGTCTGCCCAAAACCATGAAGTTGAAGCTCGTGGAGCCGCTCCGGCATCTGTTCAAGGACGAAGTGCGTCTTCTGGGAAAAGAACTGGGGCTCGCGGACGACGTGGTCTGGCGGCAGCCTTTCCCCGGCCCGGGCCTGGCGATTCGCATTATCGGGGAAGTGACGGTTCCGCGCCTGTCCGTGCTCAAGCAGGCGGACCGGATTCTGCTTCAGGAAATCCGCGCCGCGAATCTCTACGGCAAATTGTGGCAGTCGTTTACGATTTTACTTCCGCTCAAAAGCGTGGGCATTATGGGCGACCAGCGCACGTATGAAAACATTGTGGCGATCCGGGCCGTCACCAGCGACGACGCCATGACCGCCGACTGGGCCCGACTGCCGCACGACCTGCTCGCGCGCGTCTCCACCCGCATCATCAACGAAGTGCGCGGGATCAACCGCGTGGTGTACGACATCAGCTCCAAACCCCCCAGCACGATCGAGTGGGAATAAGCGAAAAGTCGCGTTGAAGATCTATGCCCTGCTAAGAAAATTTTGCAGAGTAAAGATTTTGCGCCTTCGAAAGAAAACGGGGCTTTCCACGATGGCGATTGCCTTCAAGTTTTCAATGCCGGTGACAAACCAGGGATCTTTCAGACCGGGAACATCCATAATCCAGTCCGGAGCTTTCATCCGCAATTCCGCACATAAGGCTTCCACGGTGGAAGCCAATAATGCATCAAAGCGGGGATGGTTTAATGCAAGCGGCCGGGGAAGAAGGATTGTCGCATCACCGCGGCAACGACGGAAATCATCCACAAAATCAAAAAAAGGGATTGCCCAGTTGTCTTTATGCTGGAGCATTTTCCTTTTTGTCTGGCTGATTGTAGATGGAACGTAGCTCATTCAAAGAATTCCTCGATCAATAATTTTGTGGCCGGCTTGATCCTGTTTTTCGGATAGTATTTTTGAATGATCTCCAATACAGAGGCGGCGTCTTTCAATCGCAGTTCCTGAAGGAGTAATTTTATATCATCAATGTCCTGTTGGTGTCTTGCTGATATTGCTTTCATCGCGAGGAGGTACTCCGCGTCTGCATGATAAACCGCAAGATTCGGCCAATGAAAGAGGATTTTATCTTTGTGATGCATTTTGCTCAAATATGCTTTCACACCATCATTAAGCCAATCGGGAGGCAGGTCGTTTTCTTTGGCAATTCTCAGGACTGCTAAATGTATCTTTTGCTCAGGTTTAAAAACAGCATCAATATCTTTTGTGGCCGGTCGTGCATTAAAAACGATGCACATCATCGCGCCCCCGTATAAGCAAATTTCTCCTTTGATGCCCATTCCGGCAAGCTGATCATTCAACATTTTGAGGTATTTTTTAATCTGTTGCTTGGTCATGCAAAGTTCTCCGATTCCTTTCAAAAGGCAAAGAATTGGAAAGTCAATCGATCAAATCTATATGACCGGTATGGTGTTCCATCTTCCGAAACACCGTCTTCATGCTTTCCCGCGGCAATTCGTTTCTTGGCACGGATTGCTCCGCCCGCCAGTTTTGTTCGCCGATGGCGCGAAAACGGCGGATGGCTTCTTCAATGGAATGTTTATTGATTTCGGGAGCATGGATAACTATATCCAGACCGATGCCATAGCGATACGAACGATCCAGCGTGAACGATTCAAAAATGGCCGGCGGCTCGTTTTGAATGATTTCCCCGGTGATTTTTACCTGATAGTCGCGAAAGGTCAGGCCGCCGAATTTTTCATAGGTGAGAACCGGACTTTCCAGCATCCGGTACATCCGCTGGCCGTTTAACCAGACGGGTTCAAATTTCATTTCCGTTTCCGCCTTCTGCTCTTCCGGGGTGAGCATGTCCCAGGCGCGGCTGTGCGCCATGTCTTCCGCGGTTTCCCAAAATGCGCTGGCGGCGGTGACAAGGCATGCGTTCCAGATGGTCAACCCGTCTCCACCCAAGAAGTACACATCGGCCCATTGGTTAAAAATGGCGGGGCGGCCCGGCTCGTCAAGGACGTGGCGGCTTAAAAATTGCCCGCCGTCAACCGCAATGCGGTTTCGTATTTTTTGACGAAGACGGATAAAGCTGTCGCGCCGTTTGCGGCGGGAAAGGTGGCAATATGGCGTCCATTGATTGCGTTTCATAGGCGTTTGATTTCATACAACAATTTTCAAAAGGCGGCAATCAGAACATTGGTGTCAAACACCGCTCCTGCAACTCCTGCGCTAGAATGCACTACAACACCAAGCGAATCAAGTTTAAAAAATAGGTTGTAAAAAATAGATTTGAGGCAATTCGGCCCAAAATCCCGCCTCGACAATGTGCCAAAATCGTCAACAGATGATCCGGAATTCCAATAGGGAACAGTTGCGTCCGCGAGCGACCGCCCAATATTGCGGCTGGAATCCGGGACATACAACTTGTTGACAACTTTTCAAATTTGTTTACAATGAAGTCGTCAACAATCCTTCAGGGCGAACGCGATGGACATTAAAAAGCTGATCTTTAAATTTCTGGAGAAAAAGGGGCGTGTGGCAACGGCGGACCTTGTTAAAAAAACAGGGCTTTCCAGAGCCTACGCGCAAAGATTTCTCAAGGAGCTGGCGGATGAGGGCGTTATCCTTCTGATCGGCAAGGCAAACCAGGCGCATTATGTGCTCACCCCTGAAAAAGGAATCCTGTTGCCCCCGAGGGTTCGAAAAGTGTTGCTCAACAAGGGATTGTCCGAAGACAAGGTGCTGGACGCCGTCAAAAGAGAAAGTTCCGTTTTTCAAGGAATCGCCGGCAATGTGTCATCCATCGTCAACTACGCATTTACCGAAATGCTGAACAATGCCATCGAACATTCCGCGTCGGACAAGATTGACCTGGTGGTGCTGAAAACCCCTACGCACATCCGCTTTACGGTGACGGACCGGGGGGTTGGCATTTTCAACAACATCATGAATCAAAAGAAACTGGCTTCGGCGATGGATGCCATTCATGACCTGCTCAAGGGGAAAGAAACCACTGCGCCGCAGGCGCACAGCGGCGAAGGAATATTCTTTACGTCAAAAATAGCCGACCAGTTGACGATTGCGAGCTTTGAAAAAAAGATTGTTTTCGACAATGTCGGCCGGGACGTTTATATCAGAGACATTAAGAGCGCTCGGGGGACAAGAGTTGATTTTGTCTTGAGCCTTGCATCGGAAAACACGCTTGCCGATCTTTTCAATCAATATACCGATGAGTCATTCCAATTCAGTAAAACCGGCGTAAGGGTGAAGCTCTATCACCGGGGGGTTGAATACGTTTCCCGGTCGCAGGCCCGCAGAATAGTGGCGGGGCTGGAAAAATTCAAAATGATTGAACTGGATTTCGAAGGCGTGGACACCGTTGGGCAGGCCTTTGCCGATGAAATCTTCCGTGTCTGGAAAAATGCGCATAACGAAATCAAGATATTGACTAAAAACACCAATGATAACGTATTGTTCATGATACGACGCGCGCAACATTCGTTGACGACTAGTTGACAACTTTTATAATGGATTTTCAGAAAAGTTGTCAACTATGCGGAAATGGAACGCCGGAATGATGCCTGCGCGAAAAAAACCTGTCCGCGGGGACAAGACGATCGTTGAGACCCGTTGACAGAGGATTCAAAGAGGCTTGATTGATCTTTGGAATCTTTGGAATCTTCTTGACACGCCATGTGCCGCTCCATATACTCAAGCGCACGAAAAGGGAATTTTTATCGAAAAAATTTATTGCGGGGCGCCATCCCGCATGGTCTTGAGCATTTTACGTTTAGCCGTCTGACGACAGGGGAGGGAAAGGCATGGATGAAAAAATATCCAGACGTAATCTGATTAAAAGATCCATTCGCGTCGGGCTTGCCGCCGGCGGTCTTGCCGTGGTCGGCGCTGCCGGTTACAAACTCTTCACCGGTAAATCAATCGATGATCTCTACGGGCCATATCCCGACAACGCGAAACTTAAGCCACTGAAGCTCTCCAATCCTTCCGCCCCGAAACCAAATGTCATCATTATTTACTGCGACGATTTGGGCTACGGCGACCTCGGCTGTTACGGCAATACGGTGATTCGCACCCCCAACATCGACGGGCTTGCCCGCGACGGGATGAGGTTCACCGACTATTACTCATGCAACGCCGTGTGTGCGCCGTCCCGGGTAGGACTCTTGACCGGCCGCTATCCGTTTAGAACAGGCATCATCGGCAATCCTTATCCGTCTGATTCTCCGCTTTTGCGCACGCTGGAAAGGGAAATTGCCTATAAGTTTACCCCCATGGGATCTTTTGATCAGCATGAGGACTATGTCGCAGCAGGAATTTCCGGCAAGGAAATTACCATCGCCCAAGCCTTGAAATTTGCCGGTTACCGCACCGCGATGGTGGGGAAATGGCATCTGGGCGATTACAGCCGTGATCCCCAATTCAATCCGCTGCGACATGGCTTTGACCAGTACCTGGGCGTTCCGCACAGCAACGATATGCAGCCGTGTCCGCTCTTTCGCAATGAAACACAGTTGGAAGCGGACATCGGAGACAACCAGGCCAGGCTGACCGGCATGTACACCCAGGAAGCGTTGGATTTTATTGAAAAGTCAAAGGACAGCCCGTTTTTCCTCTATTTTGCCCATACTTTTCCGCACCAGCCGCTCTTCGCGTCAGAGCGTTTCGCCGGAAAATCAAAAGCCGGAAAATTCGGCGACGCCG
>CAZVGQ010000060.1:0-7213 GCA_964626775.1 uncultured Smithella sp.
ATACGGAAAATCCCGCGAGAGATTCTTTTTGTCTTTGCAGAAGAAAGGGAGAGATATCCGCCATGGTCGCCTGAAGATGCGGGGCCAGGGTCAGAACATCCCTCATCAGATACCCCATGCCGCCGCCCACTTCCAGAACGGTTTTTAGACGCTTCAGGGAAATTTTTTCATCCAGGAAGCGAAAAAGGTGTTCGCCGAAAGACGCGTCGCGCAAAAGCGCGCCGCGGCAGGGACTGTTTTTGGGGAAAAGCGCGTTGCACAGCGTGAGCTCCCAGCCCAGGGAGGTCAGCGCGTGAAGGTGGTAGTCGTCCGTGGTGTTTAATGCGTAGCCCATTGATGAAGATCGCTTATTGATCCCTGGTTACGGGATTCTTTCAGACAAAGGAACGGAAAAAACCGTGCTTCTTACGACAGACGCATCAACCTTTACTTTTTGTGCCGGGGAACCTTTTCTGAAGTTCGGGAATCAGTTCCCTGGAAATCTGGTCCGAACCGATAAACTTTCGCGAATAGGCGCTGGAGTAACGCAGGATGCAGGTTGGCGTGTGATCAACGTCAAACCGCTTGATCATCGCCAGCCACTGCTCAAAGGCCTGTTTGGGGTCCACTTCCTGAAGGGCGATGTTTTTTGATTTCAGCGCTGCGGCCAGAACGCTTTCCTGATCTACTTTTTTCTGTGCGGCCAGGGTAAAGAGTACATTTCTGGCCTTCAGGCTGTTGACGTAGCCCTTGTTCGCGGCGACGGCAAAAAGAAAGTATTTTGCGAAAAGCGAGCTTCTCTTATAACCCGGAAAATCCACGAAGGTGATCTTAATGTCCCCTCTGGCCAGCAGTCTTTCCAGCTCCGGCTCCAGTTCATTTTCCACGGCCTGGCAGGGCGGGCAGAAGTAATCCGTAAAGATCATCAGTTCCCATGAGCCCTTGCCGTAGGAGGGCGCCGCGGTTGTTTCGGCGGCATAGGCGGGTGTTGCCGATCCGGAAAAGGCAAGGACGACAAAAACATATCCGACGATCATCAGGACCAGCAGGGGGAGGCGCCGCCCTTCGGTGAATGGAATTTTTGCATCGCCGAAAACATAGAGCCCTTTCTGATGCCAGACATTGGTCATATGGTGCCTTTCGTAATTGATCAGATACATCAGGACCACCAGGGCCCCGAAAGCCAGACAGAAGGGGCAGAAGACGTTTTCCCTCACCTGAAAGTCAACCAGAAATACCTCCACGCCGATTCCCGCGGCGACCAGCATTCTCAGCAGGTCCGCCTGCCGGAAAAAGGCCAGCAGAATGATGACTCCCATGTATCCCACGCCGACATATTTCAGGTCGATGCCCAGCAGCTCCCCCCGAAGATAGGAGCAGGCCGTATCACACGACGCGTAATACATCATGATGCCGATGCCGGCAAGCGCCGAGGCAATGGTGATGGGCAGGCGATGCTGTAGAATTTTTCGATAAAAATGCATAGGCTCAATTCATTCGGCTTTTGATTTTGGGGGAATTATAGAGATGGATGCTAAGGTTGTCAATAGAATGTTCAGGGATGTTCAGGGATTATCCAGTGATCCCGAATATGCAATTTCATTTGAGAGGTTTCAATTGGGTATTGACAAGGACCGCGAGCTTCTTCATAGTCGGGTCAGGCGAAAACGCCTCCGACAAAGACCACGAAAAGACCTTAACATTCAAAGGAAGAACCGATGGCGCCGGGTTCGGAAAAGTTCATTGCGCTCCTACAGGAAGATCATCCCGATCTGTCCGGGTGGACCATCGTTTGCGCAAGCGAGAGAGCCGTGGATCCTGTGCAGCACCTGATTCACGGCAGGCTCGGCGGCATTCTTCCCCGGGTGGAGGGGCTTCACGCCTACTTCAACCGGAAGATCAGCGAACAAAAGTCCTGGCATGCGGTGCAGGGAGATGAGACGCTGCTTTACCTGATCCAGTTCATCGCGGAGAGCTTTCCCGGTGAAAAGGCTCCCGCGCGCCGCGCCGCGATCCAACTGCCCCTGATCACCCGGCTCGCGGAATATCAGGTCGGAAGGCAAACGATTCCGGGATCCGACCGGTTCACCCCCGAGCAGTGGGAGCAATTTGAGCAATATCTCGAGACGGCGGAGGGGTTTCGCCGGTGGCTTTCCCGAAAAAATTTATTTCTGGCGGAGCTGGAAGCCGGAAGACTCGACGACATTCTTCCCGGAGACCGGGAGATCTTCATCGGTCTGCCCGAGTTGACGCCTCCCAGACAGCGGTTTTACAGGAAGATCAAAAAAGAAAGGCTGTGCATCGATCCGCCGCTTTACGGCTCTGATCCGGCCGCGGCGGATTTGCTGCCGTTTGATTCCGCGAAAAATCTGGCCAATTCCTTTGGCGCCGACGTCCTGGCGGCCCGGAATCCGGACATCGAATTTCTGCGCCTGGCCGGACTTCATGCCGCGGCGGATTGGGTGACGCTGGAGGTTTCCCGCTTTCTGCGCGAGCGGTCGGAAGCGGACCAGCTCATGATCTGCCTTCTGGATGAATCCCTGACCCCGATGCTCTGGAACCGGTCGCTTCGTTGGTTCGGCAGCGCCGTCAACCTTGCCGTCTGGCTGCCGTTTTCCGCGACGTCGGCCGGGAGAAGGCTTTCGGCGGAGATCAACCGGGCCGCGCAAACCGGACGAACGCCTGATTTCAGAAGATTTGCGACCGCCTCAGCGGCGGAATTGTCCGCAAACCGGCAGAGCTACATTCGTGAGGAATGCGAAGCGCTGGAAGCCGCCATCTCCCTTTCCACCCTGCTGGACGACTGGAGAGGAAGGCTGGGGCGCCATCTTGCCGGCGCCGCCGAAAAGCTTCTGGAAGCGAAGAAATTTCGCGTTACGGGCAGCCGGTCCGCCCCGGTGCAGGTGGTGGGCTTCGGCCACGCCTCGGGGGAAACCTTTCGCCGGGGACTGATCCTTCCGGTGGACAGCGGCATCATGCCAGCGCCGCCTTTTGAAGGCCCCTTCATCAATCCGGTGCATGTTCCGCAAATGCGCAAAAATGTTTTTGAATACCAGGACCTTCTTTTCCGTCAGATGCTGACGCGCTCAGCAAAGGTTTCCGTCGCGGCGGTGGATGACGCCATCCGCGAAAGAACGCCCGGCTATTACCTGAGCCTTCTTTCCGAGGAATTCGAAAAGCCGGCGGTAAAGGTCGCCTTCCGTCAGGCGACGCCGGACGGAAAAAACGGTGTCACGCCGTTCATCCCGATGGATGAGCCTTTAAGCGCCAGGCTCAAGGCGTTTCCCTATTCGTATTCGAGCCTTTCCAAAATCCTGGCGTGCCCCTTTTTATTTTACCATCAGTACGTTCTCAAGATTTCTCCACCTTCCTTCATGGACGATGATGAAAAAATAAACCAGCGAATGGGGACGTTTATCCATCGGTTTCTTCAGCAGCTCTCGACCGTCCGGAAGGACCGGCTTGGCGACTGGGCGCCGCTTTTTGACGAGCTTTGGGAAAGCGGCGAAAACGAAGAACTCAGGAGTCTGGAAGGTATAGAGATCTATCGGCTGAACGCGAAAATCATCCTGCGGGAAATCGACGAAGAAGAACGGGCGTCGGGAAGACGGTTCCTGTTTGCCGAGAACGCGATCTCGTGCGAAGAAAAATTCAGCGGCAAAATCGCCGGGCGCTATTCCATCACCGGACGTTCGGACCGGCTGGCCCTGCTGGAGGGGCGAGCCCTGATCATCGATTTCAAATATTCTAAAAAGAGAAGCGACTTTTCCCTTTCCTCTCGGGAAACCGTGCTGGAACGCTTTCAGAAAAAAGGCATCCTGCATCCCGCGGCGCAGCTCATTCTGTACAGCCATTTTATCCCGGAAGCGAAAGGCGCCCGCTTCTATTTTCTAAAGGAAACCTCAAAAAACCGAGTGATGGAGATTCCGGAAAAAGAGATCGACGCAGCGGGCGAGTTGGTGGCCGCCATCGCGGACCACCTCGACGGGATCGTGCAGGGAGATCAGCTTGCGCCCAAGCATGAATCCCGGGAGTGCGAATACTGCCGGCTTCAGTCGCTGTGCGGGAAAGAAAGCTATTACCGCGCGGCCGGGGGGAACCGATGATGGAAAGTATTCTGCTGAAAGCGTCGGCAGGCTCCGGGAAGACCACGCGGCTGACCCAAGAGGTGTTTGAACGAATATCCGCCGGAGGAAAATTCATTCTGGCGCTGACCTTTACCCGCGCCGCCACCGCCGAGATGCGCTCCCGCATCATGGATCAGATTGCGTCAAAAAAGGAAAGGCCCCTGCTGGACCGAATGAGGCTGATCATGGAGGCGGGCCGCGTCGGCTACTCGACGATCGACTCGTTCTTTTACCGGCTTTTTGCCGCGGGGGGCGACGCGCCGAGGATGGCCGACGAAAAGGCGCAGATGGACCTGTCCCGGGATATAGAAAAGCGCTTTCGCGACGGCATTGTGCGATGCGGCGGGGAAAAAAGGCTGATCATCGCGGCACGGATTCTGAATACGGAGCTGGATTCGCTCTGGGGCTCCCTCGGGGAGGAGCAGGCGCTTGACCGCTGCCTGCTGGAGATGGAGCGGCTGGACGATCTGGAAAACCTGATGAAGGAGAACGTTCTCCTGCTTCGGGAGCTGGATTCCCTGGACGGGGCGGCAAACGCACTGGCGGAAAGAATGCCGAAACGAATCAACGAATGGGTCATCGCCGCCATGACGGAGTACGGCCGGTTCATGTCCAGCGCCCTGTCCGGCTATTCCGATCTGGAGCAGTACACAAGCCTCGGCAAAAACATTGTGTGGCAGCGAAGCCCCTACTCGGACCTCAACGTGATTTTCAGAGACTACCGGAAAACGGCTGAAAAGCTTGCGCTCAACAAGGCCCTGCTTCGGGAGCTGGCCGTCGCGTATCTTTGCGGGATTTATCTCGATGCGGCAAACGCCGTTAAGGAAGAAAAGGGGGTGATTTTCTTTGCCGATGTGCGGAAATCGCTTCTCGCGCTGGACGGCGCCGCCTCGCGCGAAAGGCCGAAGCTGATGGGCAGCTACTTTTCGCTCGGCCTGGATCGGACGGAGCATCTTCTGGTGGATGAATTTCAGGACACCTCGAAGGGCGATATGGCGATTCTGCTGCCGCTGGTCGACGAAATTTTGTCCGGTCCCGGCGAACGGGGCGAACGGTCGTTTTTTGCCGTGGGCGATTGGAAGCAGATGATCTACGCCTGGCGCGGCGCGAACCGCGAGGCCCTGGAAACCGCCATCGGCGGCTATCTCCAAAACGGCGTCATCCGAGAGCGGTCGCTTTCTCACAACTACCGGAGCACGCCGCTTTTGGTTTCGTTTTTCAACAAGCTTGTTGAAAATCTTTTTGAGGACGGGGAGAAAACGGAGACGCAAACTTCGCCGGAGGAACCAGTCGGGTGCCGGGGTGCATCGAAGTGTGTTTCGGAAGTAAGCCTGGTCGAACTGCACAAGCAAGGCTTATCGGAAGCTTCCTGGTATCCGGCCATTGTCGAATATCTTCAGAAAAAAAAGGAGGAGTACGGCTGTTCCTGGGGAGACATGGCCGTTCTTGCCCTGACGAACAACCACGTTCAGAAAATCGAAGCGGAGCTCGTCGCGCACGGCATTCGTGTGTCTTCGGTCAAAGGCCGCCAACTTCTTGCGACGGAGGAAGGGGTTGCCGTCATGCTTTTTCTGACGATCGTTCTTTCCCGGGAAGGGCGGGAGGCCTTTGCGGCCGCGGCGGCCGGATCGCCCCTGTGGAAAGAACGGTTTGGCAATGCGCAGGAGATTCGGGATGAATTTGCCGCTCGGTTTCCCCGGCCCTTTGGCCTTGCCGCGGTAAGCCTCGCCATCGAGCGTTTACGCGGAAAGGTTTCCGCGGTCATCCTCGATATCTGGCAGGACGAGGCACTGGCGTTTTTCGGAGAAGGAGGATCCGATGCCGATGAATTTCTCGCCCGAATGTTCAGGATTCGCTGGAGCGTGAGGGTTCCGGAAGGCGAAAACCGGAATTCGATCAAGGTCGATACCATTCACGGGACCAAAGGACTTCAGTTTCCGCACGTTTTTGTTTTCTGGAACGAGGAAGAAAAATCCAGTCCGTTTTATCTGCCTTCCCAGAAGTGCCATGTCCGGTTTTCATCGGGCGAGACGAAGTGTCTCGAGGCTGGTGGATCGAACTGGGCCCGGGAAATCATCGAGAAGCAGAACCTTCACCTGTTGCGAATGAGGCGGGAGCGGGCCAATGTGTTTTACGTCGCCGCCACGCGGGCGATCCGGACCCTCACGGTTTTTCTGCCGGTGATCAAAAGCGGCGAATACAAGACGGTTCATCAGGCGGTTCTCAACACGTTTGCGCAGTTTGCGCCGGAAGGGACCAAAACGGAGCAGGGCTGCTTTTCCCGTTTGCACGAAGAGACGGAAAGGACCGCCGTCCGGGAGGCGCCCCCGCGGCCCGGGGGTGAACCGGAGCCCGCGGGCGAAATCGATCCGGCGCTTGTCTCCGAATCCATCAAGGCCGGCATCGCGCGGGGCGAACGGCTCCACCGCTGGCTCGCCAGGGTCCTTGACCCCGGCCGTCTGCCGCCTCGCGGGGAGCTGAACCAGGAAGAGTATGACACGGCCGTCCGTTTTGTCCGCCGCAAAGAAGTTTCCGAACTCCTGTTCGGGCCGGGGCGGATCTATGTCGAGCAGCCCATATCGGATCAAAAAGATTTCGGCGTCGTGGACAGAATGATCGTGTCGGAGCATGCCGTAACCATCATGGATTACAAATCAGGCTCTCTGCGCGGACTGAGACGGAAGTACGACGAACAGCGGGAGCGCTACACCCGGATCATGAAATCTCTTTATCCGTCGCGAACCGTGGCGTATCATATCCTGTCTATTGACCTGTAGAGAATGGCGCTGGGGCTTCCGCGGCGTCGCCTTACGGAGCGTCCTTGCCGGCGAAGGGGGAGAAAAGATTATGGCGGCAAAGAAACCATCGCAGATTTTTCTGTCCCGGGGCGGAATCGTCATGGGGGCGTCCGGCGGAAACCTCCAGTTGGGCATTCCACCGGAAACGATCAAAGACACCATGCAGCTCGCAGGCGGCGTGCCCCGCACATTCATCGTGCCGAAGGCGATGTTTGATGTGCAGCACGGCGTCGCGCTGGCGGAGATGGAATTTCCCGTCTATTACAATTTCTTTTTCCGCAAAGGCAAAACCAGAATCGTCTGCAGCGC
>CAZVGQ010000061.1:0-7203 GCA_964626775.1 uncultured Smithella sp.
GCCGCCATGACGTTCTCCACGTTATGCAAACCGGGAAGACGGATCATGCCCAGAGGGTAGCGCTCATCCGTGCCGTCGGGTCCGCTGTAAACCAGAGAATCCCCCTGCAGGCAGAGGCCCGGCCGGAGCGGACGGACGGAGCTGAACCGGATTACTCCGGCCCGCATCGACGCATCCAGATATTCCTGATGCGGATCTTCCGCGTTCAGAACCGCCAGATCGTTTTCACGCTGGTTTTCAAAAATTCTCCCCTTGATGCGGCGGTATTCTTCAAACGACCCGTGGTAGTTGACATGATCGCAGGTGATGTTGAGCAGAATCGCGGCATGCGGACGGAACGATTCGATCCACTGAAGCTGAAAGCTGCTGATTTCGGCGACGATGAAATCATCCGTCTGCTCGCCGGAGGCGTATTCGACCAGTGGATTCCCGATGTTGCCGCCGACAAACACTTTTTTCCCGGCGCGCGCCAGAATCTCGCCCAGCAGGGTGGTGGTGGTGGTTTTCCCGTTGGTGCCCGTCACGGCGATGATCGGCACGCGAATGAACCGGTAGGCCAGTTCGATCTCACTGAGAATCGGAATCTTCTTTTGCTGCGCCGCCGCCAGGATGGGATGGCGGGGGGGAACCCCCGGAGACGGCACCACCAGATCCACGCCGTCCAGACAGGTCTCGTCGTAGCGTCCGACGGCAAGCCACGGCCGATGGGCGATTTGTTCGAAGTCCCCGCCCCACTGGTCCCGGGGTTTCTCGTCGACCGCCACGACGGCGGCACCGCTCGCGCCCAGAAACCCGGCGGCTGCCATGCCCGTTTTCCCCATGCCGATCACGGCTATTTTCTTGTCTGTTAGTTGCATGCTTTCCCTACCGCAACTTCAATGTGCTGATCGCCAGAAGCGCCAGCAGGATCGAAATGATCCAGAACCGGACAATAACCTTCGGCTCCGCCCAGCCCTTGAGTTCGAAATGATGATGGATCGGCGCCATTCGGAAGATCCTTTTCCCGCCCGTCAGCTTGAAAAAACCGACCTGAAAAATGACGGAAAATGTCTCCATCACAAAGACTCCGCCGACAATCGCCAGAAGAATTTCCTGTTTGGTGATGATGGCCACGGTTCCCAGCGCGCCGCCCATGGAGAGAGAGCCGACATCACCCATGAAGATTTCCGCCGGATGGGCGTTAAACCAAAGAAAGCCCAGCGCCGCGCCCATAAACGCTCCGCAGAACACGGACAACTCGCCCGCGCCGGGCACATAGGGAATCTGCAGGTAATGCGCAACTTTGACGTTGCCGGCAAAATAGGCGAACAACAGATACGTGACAAAGCAAATGCCCGCGGGCCCGGTCGCCAGACCGTCCAGGCCGTCCGTTAGATTCACGGCGTTGGCCGCGCCCACGATGATAAAAACGCACAGCAGAATATAGCCCCAGCCCAGATTGGGCAAAACCGTCTTAAAGAAGGGAATCGTCACCTGCGCGCTGAATCCCGGCTTGAAATACAAAACGACGCCGACAAACAGAGCGATGATGATTTCAGCGGCCAGCCTGACTTTCCCGGGCACACCCCGGGAATTTTTAACAGCCAGTTTCCTGTAATCATCCAGAAAGCCGATCAGGCCGAACCCGACGGTAACCAGCAGCACCAGCCAGATGTACATCACAGAAAGGTTTGCCCACAGAATCGTGGAAACCGTCACCGCAAAGAGGATCAGCATGCCTCCCATCGTCGGCGTGCCCTTCTTGACCAGATGCGTCTGGGGCCCATCCTCACGAATCTGCTGATCAATCTGCATTCTCTGCAGCTTTTCAATAAACCATCTTCCCAGTACCAGACAGATCAGCAGGGCCGTGATGGATGCGAAGATGGTCCGAAACGTGATATACCGGAACACATTGAAGGATGAAAATACCGTGTGCAAAGGATATAAAAATTCGTAAATCATTTTCTTCTCCCGCCTACGAGGCCGCCGCGTGGTCTTCGGCTTTTTCAACGCCGATTTCTTCGCCCAGCCGCGCCGCCAGCCTGTCCATTTTCATCCGCCGCGATCCCTTGACCAGAACCCAGTCGCCTTTGCGCAGTTTCATTTTTAAAAAAGCCACAGCTTCCTCATCGTCCTGCAAAAACAAAATCCGCTCCGCGGCCAGCCCGCCCTCCAGCGCGCCCGCGGCTGTCGCCCGCGCAAAATCTCCCTGAAGAAAAACCGCCGCCACACCTATGGTCGCCAGAAGCAGACCGATCTTGCGGTGCATCTCCGGCGCGGCGTCGCCCAGTTCCAGCATATCGCCCAGCAGCACGAAAGCGTTGTGCGAATTCATCAGGTCCCTGAGCGTCAGCAGGGCTTCCCGAACGGATGCGGGATTGGCATTGTAGGCATCATTGATCAGATACGCTCCATTTTGCAGCCGGAGGATCTCCATGCGCCCCCCGACCGGCTGAAACATCGACAGGCCCCGCCGGATCGATTCGGCCCCGGCGCCGCAGGCCAATGCCGCCGCCGCAGCGGCCATCGCGTTGTAAATGTTATGAATGCCCGCAACTTTCATGTCCACCTTGTGCGCCTGCCCGTTCATCAGTAGATGAAAACTCACCCCCCGGGCGCCGTTTCTGCGGATGTCGTTCACGCCGACGTCGGCGCCGGCGCTCATGCTGAAGGTCACGCGCCGTCCGGACCATCGATCAGCCGCCTGGCGCACCGCCTCATCGTCCAGATTCACAACGGCGACGCCTGCCGAATCCATGTGCAGCCATAAATCGCCTTTCTCCTCCCGCACGGTCTCCACCGAGCCAAATCCCGCGAGATGGGCAGGGCCGACATTGGTGACAAGGCCGATGTCCGGCGCGGCGATTTGCGTCAGCCGTTTGATTTCGCCGCGCGTGTTGGTGCCCATTTCAAGGACAGCCGCATCGTGCCGGTCCGTCAGCCGGAAAAGCGTCTGCGGAAGGCCGATCAGGTTGTTCAGGTTCCCCTCCGTGTGGAGAACCGTTTTTTCCTGCCGCAGAATCGAGGAGAGCATTTCACGGGTGGTGGTCTTTCCCGACGACCCGGTCAGCGCGATCACGGGAATGGAAAAACGCCGCCGGTGCGCGTGGGCCAAGTCTCCCAACGCCCGCAGCGTGTCCTTCGCTTCAATCACGCCTACCCGCTTATGGATCGTTTCCGCATTGATTTTACCTGCATCAGCCACCAGGACGCAGTCGGCTCCTTCTTCCACGGCCTTTGCAACAAAGGCGTGTCCGTCAAAATTCTCCCCGGCAAGGGCGACAAAGAGATTGCCGGGACGGATTTGTCTGGAATCAGTGGAAATGCCGTAAACGGTTTGATCGCCGTCTCCCGCCGCCAGGCGTCCGCCGGTGGCCTCCACCACCTCGGCCAGCGAAAACGCCGGAGACATCCGCCCCGAAAACTTCAACCGCAAAGCCCGTGCGGCAACCAGCCTATCGTCAAACGGCACTTTTTTCGTTCCCAGAATCTGATAATCTTCATGGCCTTTGCCGGCAATCAGGACGATGTCCTGCGGTTCGGCGATCCGGACAGCCGCTTCGATTGCGGCTCTGCGGTCGGCAATCACCGCATAGGCATGCACAGCGGCGTCAAATTCCAGGCAGTCCGTCGAGACTTTTCTTGTTTTTTCCCCGTCGATCCCCGCTTCAATTTCACGGATGATCTCCAACGGATCTTCGCGCCTGGGATTGTCCGACGTTACAATCGTCAGATCGCTCCATGCCGTTGCAATGCCTCCCATCATCGGCCTTTTGGCGCGGTCGCGATTGCCGCCGCAGCCGAAAACCGTCAGGATTCTTTTTTGCTTCAACCCGTGCAGATTCCGAAGCACCTGCTCCAGGGCATCCGGCTTGTGGGCGTAATCGACAAAAACATGAACACCGCCCGCAGGAACGACCCTTTCCAGGCGGCCGGGAACGAAAGACAGGTTTTGAATGCCCGCCGCAATGGCCTGAGACCCTGCCCCCAGAACCGATGCGGCGGCGGAAGCGGCCAGAATATTGGACAGGTTGAATCCGCCGATCAATCCGGAGGACACGGGTATTTTTCCCCCGTTCAGACGGATGTCCGCTTGAATGCCGCGCAGCGAGACAACTGCGTTCTCCGCCCTCACCCCGCCGGCATTTTCCAGGCCATAGGACAGAGCCGGAAAGGGAATTTCGCCGATCAGCCGGCGCCCCCGGGGATCGTCCGCGTTAATCACGACTTTACACGAAAGGTTTTTCCGGCTTTGGGGCAGCAGCTCGGCAAACAACCTTTTTTTTGCCTGGAAATAGTCTTCCATGTCTTTGTGGTAGTCCAGATGCTCCGGGCTGAGATTGGTAAAAACAGCCAGGTCAAAGTCGCAGTCGTCAACTCTCTTCAGATCCAGCGCGTGCGACGAAACCTCGGCAATCACATGCGTGACACCGGCGCCCGCCATCTCGCTCAGAATTCTCTGCATGTCATACGATTCCGGCGTCGTGTTCGGAGCTAGAAATGATTTACCGTTATAGCGGTAATTGATGGTCCCCAGAACACCGCAGCGAAAACCGGCGGCCGTCAGGATGGATTCCAGCAGATAGGACACGGTGGTCTTCCCGCTGGTCCCCGTGATGCCGATCAGCGTCAGACGGGAGGACGGGTCGCCAAAATAATTTTTGGCAAGCGTGCCCAGCGCGCGGCGACTGTCGGATACCTGAATGGCCGTGACCCCGTCGGGAACCTCGATGTTTTTCTGATGAACAATGAAACGCGCGCCCCGCTCGATGGCCCGGCCGATAAAATGGTGGCCGTCAAAGGCAAGGCCCGGAATCGCGACAAAGAGCGACCCCGGGCCGCACGCCTCTGCGACATAGCAAATCGATGAAACATCGCCTTCCGGATCCGTTTCCGTCCGGACCGTCCGGATTCCCTGCAGTAATTGACGAAGCTTCATCATCCCTCAGTTCTTCATCTCAAAAAAGACTTTGCACAGCCGATCCTCGCCCAGATCCGAACCGGGCGCGGGAACCTGCTTGGTCGCCCAGCCGTTGCCGGATACCCGAAGCTCTATCGACCGGGACCTCGCCATTTTCAATGCCTCCCGAAGGGTCAATCCTTTAAAATCCGGCATGCGGGATTCATCATCGATCTCATTGCTCTCAGCCGCCAAATCCTCCATCAGGGAGGCATCCGCTGAAACCAACTGCAGATCATGGACCGGTTGGGGTTCAAACGCCGGTGTTTCGCGAATGTTCGTCTTGAAACAGTTGAGAATCTGCTCGCCGATGTTTTTAAACACCGGCGCGGCGGCCACGCCTCCCCATTTGTCTCGCTGCGGTTCATCCAGCATGACCAGAATCACCACCTGCGGATTGTCCGAGGGAAAAAATCCGATAAACGACGTCCGCACCTTTTCCGAGGAGTAAGCGCCGCGCTTAAAATCATATTTTTGAGCGGTCCCGGTTTTTCCGGCCACGGCAACATTCATAATATGGGCTCTCTTTCCCGTGCCGTCTTCGGCCCCGACCACATCGGTCAGCATAATCGCCATGCGCCTGGCCGTATCGGGAGAAACCACCCGGCGCACGGTCTCCGGAGCGAACATCTTGACGGGCTGGTTATTTTTATCGGTGAGCCCTTTCACGACATAGGGTTTCATCAGAACGCCTCCGTTGGCAATCGACGACAGCGCAGTGATGAGCTGAATGGCCGTGACCGAAATGCCCTGCCCGAAGCCGATGTTGGTCGTATCCACCCTCGTCCAGCTCCTGACGGGCCGTAAGACACCCGCCGCTTCGCCCGATAAATCAATTCCCGTCCGGGAACCAAACCCGAAATTTTTAATATACGAATAAAACTTTTCCCGGCCGAGCTTCTCCGCGATTTTGGCGGAGCCGATATTGCTGGAGTACTTAATGATGTCCCGTACGGCCAGATAACCGTGCTTTTTATGATTGGCTTCCCGAATCACCCGGTTGGCAACCTGATAATGTCCGTTCTCGCAGTAAAAACGATCCGACTCCCTGATGACTTTTTCTTCCAGGGCGGCGGCGACCAGAAAGGGCTTAAAGGTGGACCCGGGATCAAAGGAATCGGTGATGGCACGGTTTCGCCAGGCTTCCGGCGTCAGACCTTTGATGTTGTTGGGATTGAATCCTTTTTCATTGGCCATGGCCAGAATCTCTCCGGTCTTCGGATCCATGACAATCGCCACCCCGCCTTTCGCTCCCTTCTCCAAAACGGCGTCCTTCAGATGCGTTTCCGCCAGATACTGGATCCGGCTGTCAATGGTCAGCACCAGGTTGGCGCTCCCGCTTTTGGCGGAAGGATCATGTTCGACGTGCACAAAGAGTTTTTTCCCCTTGGCATCCCTGGCCCAGGTCAGTTTTTCCGGCGTTCCCCGCAAATATGTTTCATATTTTTTTTCCAGGCCCTCCAGCCCCTCGGCGTCAAAGCCGGAAAACCCGATCAAATGCGCCGCCAGTTGTCCGTTCGGATAAAAACGCTTTGGTTCCTTGATCAGAAAAATCCCTTCCAGGTTTGCGGATTCAACCATCAGCGCCTGCTGGGAAGAAATTTTTCTGGCCAGCCAGCAGAAGCTCTTCGGCTCCAAAATCTTTTTCAGCACGGCCGACGAATCCAGATTCAAAATGGAAGCAATCTCCCGGGACACTTTCGCCGGGTCGCTGATCCTTGTCGGATCCGCGCATACGGAGTCCGCCAGCACCGACATGGCCAGTTTTTCGCCGTTGCGGTCATAAATCATGCCTCTTTCGGAATGAATGGGAAGCGTGGTGATGTGCTGGCGAACGGCCAGTTGCTTCAATTTCTCACCGGACAGAACCTGCAGCTGAAAAGCGCGGGACAACAGTGCGATGAACAGAATCAAAAAAATCGCCAAAATGCTGGCCAGCCGGAATTTCAGCCATTTTTTTGAGTCTGCCGCCATGGTCACTTCCTTGTTTGCTTTAAAACAATCACCTGATCCGCCGTGGGATAGGTCATCTGCAGCTCCGTCCGGGCAATGTCTTCAATTCTCTGCGGCGATTTGAGCATCGCCAGTTCCAGCTTCAATCTTTTCTGTTCTTCCAGTAAATTTTCTTTGGCGTTCAATGCCGCGGCAACATCATATTCCATTTGGGTCATCCGGATGTGTGAACCGACATAGATCACCGCGACAAACATGATGACAAGCGCCACGACGATAAAGGTCGGATACTTCACGCCGAAGGAAGC
>CAZVGQ010000062.1:0-7109 GCA_964626775.1 uncultured Smithella sp.
GGTCTCCGGCGATGATCACCGTGTAGTCCAGCGCCGTGTGTTTTTTAATGATGGCCTGTACGTAGCCGACCTTCGGACAGGTGGCGTCAATAATTTTAACGCCGCTTTCCTTGATTTTCTTTCGCTCGCCGGGCGCGATGCCGTGCGCCCGAATGATCAGCAGGGCGTTTTTACGGTCGGGGATTTCATCGATGTTTTTTATGGCCGTAATGCCCCGGCTTTTAAGGAGTTCAATGGTTTGCGGGTTGTGGATCAGGGGGCCGTAGGTGTAAATTTTTCGGCCGGTTTCGTGCTGGGAAACGTCCAGAACCGTGTCCACCGCCCGGCGGACGCCCATGCAGAACCCTGCTGTTTTGGCCAGTTTAATTTCCATGTCCGTTGATCTTCCGCGCCAGGATAAAAAACTCCTTGTTGCCTGCCGGCCCCAAAAGGGGCGAGGCGCAGGTCCCTTCCACGTTCATGCCGTGAGATTGACAAAGCGAGACGATTTCGCGAACCACCCGGTCCTGAATCGCAGCGTCTTCCACCACGCCGTTTTTGCCGACTTCCTCCCTGCGCGCTTCAAACTGCGGCTTGATGAGAGCGAGGATTCGGGCGGAATTCCCGACCAGCGGCAGTACGGCAGGGATCACGGTTTTAAGCGAGATGAAGGAAACGTCGATCACGGCCAGCGACGGTTTTTCATTCAGCCCGCTTCCGTCGAAATGGCGGATGTTCGTTCGTTCGATGACCGTGACGCGCGGGTCTTCCCGCAGCTTCCAGGCCAGCTGGCCGTAGGCGACATCCACGGCGAAAACTTTTCTGGCGCCCGCCTGCAAAAGGCAGTCGGTGAAGCCGCCCGTGGACACCCCGACATCCAGAGCGGCCATCCCTTCTACATTCAGCGAAAAAAAATCCAGCGCCCCCTTCAATTTCAGTCCGCCGCGGCTGACATACGGATTTTCGGAGCCCTTGATTTGCAGGTCGGCGTCCACGGGCACGAGCGCGGAGGCCTTGTCCACCGGAACGTCGTTTACCCTGACGGCGCGCGCCAGAATCAGGGCCTGCGCTTTTTGAACCGTCGGCGCGAAACCCCGGGAAAGGAGCAAATCATCCAGGCGAATCTTTTTTGTGCGCATAGGAAAGCTCGATGCCGGACATTTGTCCATGAATCACCGCCGGTGAGGCAGCCTCCCCGGCATTCGGGAGATTGCCGCGGTCTTTTACCCGCGTCCTCAAGGATGCCCCATTGCCGGCGCGGGAACTTAAGGCTTTCCGGCCTGCGTCATTTCGATCAGAGACGGATCATACTCTTCCGGCTTCTCGTAGCCCAGAAGATTCAACAGTGTCGCCGCGATGTTGGACAGGCCTTTCTTGCCGAGATCCGCCATTTGGTATTCCCCCGCATACAGGGGATCGTAAATGACGAAGGGAACGGGATTCAGGGAATGAGCGGTCTTCACGGACTTGACGCCCTTTTTGTCGATCGTGAACATCTGATCCGCGTTGCCGTGGTCCGCCGTGATCACGGCGATTCCTTCCAGTTTTCGGATGACGTCCAGCAGTTTCCCGACGGACTGATCGACGGCTTCCACCGCGACAATGGCCGCCTCCGTCACGCCCGTGTGGCCGACCATGTCGCCGTTGGGATAGTTCGTCCGGCCGAACCGGTATTCGCCGCTTTGGAGCAGGTCGATCACCGTTTGCGTGATTTCTTCGGCCTTCATCTTCGGCGCGCGGTCAAACTCAATCCGGTCGGAAGGAATTTCCACATACTTCTCGAGAAATTCATCGATGCAGCCGGAGCGGTTCCCGTTCCAGAAATACGTCACATGTCCGTATTTTTGCGTTTCCGACACGGCAAAGGTTTTGACCTTTTCCGCGCAGAGATATTCGCCGATGACGCGGTCGATGGCCGGAGGCTGCACCAGAAAATGAGGCGGAATGTGGGCGTCGCCGTCATACTCCATCATGCCCGCGTAAAAGACATTCGGCAGGGGCCCCCGGTCGAATTCGGAGAAGTTCTTTTCGGAAAAGGCGCGGGAGATTTCGATCGCGCGGTCGCCCCGGAAGTTGAACAGGATCACGGCATCCCCGTCCTTAATTTTGCCGACAGGCTTTCCCGAGCCGTCGGTCACCACAAACGCGGGCAGGTACTGGTCCGTCGCCTTCGGGTCTTCCGCATAAAAAGTTTTGACCGCGTCGGAAGCGGAAGGGAAGGCTCTGCCCTTTCCCAGAACATGGGCTTCCCAGCCGCGCTTCACGATGTTCCAGTCGGAATTGTAGCGGTCCATGGTGGTCGTCATCCGACCGCCGCCCGAGGCGATGGCGTAATCCAGGCCTTTTTCCGCCGAGATTTTTTTCAGTTTTTCCTCGGTGGGGCCCAGATAATTCAGCGCCGTTTTTTCGCCGACGTCCCGGCCGTCCAAGAGGGTGTGCAGCCGGACTTTTTTGAAGCCCAGCGAAGCGCACCGGTCGATCAGGATATAAAGCTGATCGATGTGCGAATGGACGTTTCCGTCAGAAAGCAGACCGATAAAATGAACCGTGCCGCCGTTTCGGGCACGATTGGCGATGCTGTCCCAGACTTCGGTCTGAAAGATCCGGCCGGTTTGGAGGGCGGTGTTGACCAGACGGGCGCCCTGTTCAAAAATCCGGCCCGCGCCCATCGCGTTGTGCCCGACTTCGCTGTTTCCCATATCGTCATCCGAGGGGAGTCCGACGGCCGTGCCGTGGGCTCTGAGCTGCGTATAGAGCTTTGACTTGAATAATTCGTCAAGGTTGGGGGTGTTGGCCCGGAAAACGGCGTTGGTTTCATCGGCTTTGCCCAGGCCGATGCCGTCCATGATAATCAAAAGCAGAGGGCCTTTCCGGCCCTGGAAGGATTGCAGTTTGTTCAGATGCAGTGACATGAATCAGGCTCCTTTTTCGTTTATTCTTTTTTTCAGCCGCGGCGTTTCCGCAGGCTTCCTTATAGATAAAAGCGGCCTTCCGGTCAAGCCCGGAGCATCCTCACCTCCCTTGATAGCCTAAAGGGCTCACCTCCCACAAGGGGAGAGGGGAAAACGATGTTTTAGTTGCACAGAGTATCCTCCCCTCCCTTGATGGGAGGGGCAGGGGGAGGGTGAGAGTCTCCAAGCCAAAATATCGATGCACCGGCAAGATTTTTCGGCTGCGGCTTTGTCGGGTTTGGAACAATATGACTGCCGCAGATTGCCTGTTGAATCTTTTTTCAAATAACATTACTCTTCCTCATCTGAAACGCTCAGGAATGATTTTGCCGGAAAGGACAAACCATGGATATTGTCGTTGAGACGAGAGCAAGCCGCATCACGGTGCAATGCTCCGGCCGGCTGGATGTTGCTTCCGCCAAAGAATTCGAAACGACTCTTGAACCGCTGGTAAAGAAAAGCGCGCAGCAGGTGGTTCTCGATTTTTCTCAACTGCAGTATATTTCCAGCGCGGGTATCCGATCCCTTCTGTTTTTGATGAAGACGGCGGCTGCGCGCTCCGCGGCGGGACAAACGCGCAATTTGCTTCCTTTTCGTCTCATTCAGGCCAGTCCGGCAATCCGTCAGGTGCTCGAACTTTCGGGCTTGCTCGAAAGTTTCTCCTCCGGTTTTCGGGCGATGCCGGGAACAAAACCGGTTCAAGGGAAAACCTATGCCGAACTGCTTCCGCTACTCCGCGGCGCGTTCCCATCGCCCGTCTCCAATGCGGACGCCGACCGCCAATTCGTAGCCGCCGTCGCGGGCGGGCTTGAACAGATCGACAAACTGAAAACGGACAGGCCCTATCTTGGACGGCGGGAAACGATTGACTATAGTCAGGCCCGGTCCCGACAGATTCCGGAAAACATGTCGGGTGTCGCTGAAACCGTTGCCGGCATCGCCGAATACATGCAGGGAGGATTTATCTGGAGCCATCCCCATACGCAGGAAAATGTCGTACCGCCGACAACCGTGCCTTCCATCATCGGCAATCTGTTTGGCGCCATCTACAACCCGAACGTTATCTCGGACGAATACAGCTATCGCGTGGGGCTTGCTGAAATTGAAACCGCCGCCATGTGCGCGGCCCTGGTCGGATATGATCCGCAAAGCGCCGCCGGATTTTTCACTTTCGGCGGAACCGGCACCATCCTGTACGGAACCAGAATCGGCGTCGAAAAAGCATCTCCCGGAACATTCAGCCGCGGCCTGCATGAGCCCCTGAAACTTTTGGCATCCTCCGCGGCGCATTATGCAAAGATCAATGTTCTCGGCTGGCTGGGCGTCGGGACAGACAATCTGGTGAGCGTTCCCACCGACGCCGATAATTCCATGGACCTCGCCGCCCTCGAAACCAATCTGCGAAGGATTCTGGACTCCGGAGAAAAGATCGCAGCCATCATCGCCACCATGGGCACGACCGATGCTTTTGGCATCGATAACCTCCAGTACATCGCCGGCCTGCGCGACAGCCTGGCCGCCGAATATCAATTGCCCTATCTTCCCCATATCCACGCCGATGCCGTCATCGGCTGGGCCTGGGCGGTCTTTAACGACTATGACTTCGATGCCAACCCCCTGGGTTTCAATGCCCGGACTCTCCGGTGCCTCTGGGATACGCAGGTCAACATCAGCGCTTTGTCCCGCGCCGATTCCGTCGGCATTGATTTTCACAAAACGGGTTTTGGCCCTTATGTCTCCAGCATGTTTCTTTGCAAAAATAAAGACGACCTGAGCCTGATCAGCCGGGATGCGGGCCTCATGCCTTACCTGTTTCAATTCGGCAACTATCATCCCGGCATTTTTACACTGGAGACTTCGCGGGCCGGTGGGGCCGCGCTCGCGTCTCTGGCCAACATGAAGCTGTTCGGCAAAGAAGGCTATCGCGGGCTTCTTGGGCATCTGGTCACGATGGCCGAAGTCCTGAGAAAACGCCTCGACGAACATCCGGCCATGTGCCAGGTCAATGATTACAACTACGGTCCGGTAACCTTGTTTCGCGTATATCCTGATGGGATGAATGCAAAGGCCGTATTTTACGATGAGCTGAACAGCCCCGGAGCCGTCGAGAGTCTGAGGCGCAGCAATGTCTATAACCGGAAAGTATTTGATGAGCTGCACCGTCAGATGGAGCAGGAAAACGGTTTTGCATTGTCGGTGACCGCTCATTACCGCACCGCCGCATGCGGCGAACCGGTCCTGGCCGTCAAGTCATTTGTCATGTCGCCTTTTATAGAAGAGCGGCACATGCAGGATCTCATCGAATGTCTGGAAAAGGCCCGCCTGACGGTCAGCTACTAGACGCGTCTCTTGAGAAACCGTACGGAAACGATGGACCCTGGAGAAGGAACCGGCCCATCATTTTTTTTGGGGCTGTTTTTGTAAAGGGCGGCAAGCGTTTTGATATAGTCGTTCTCCACCGCTTTTGGGAATAATGCTTGCCCATTCTGAATGGTCATACTGATGACGGTCCAGGACTTTTCCATTCTTGTCGAAATCGATGATCTCTTCCATCCGGATCAGCCGGTTTGCGCAATTTATTTCCCATAATACCGTTTCATGATGATACTTTTTATATTTTATGGATTTCTCCGGGTCGTACTTTTTGACTTCTTCAATCCTGTTTTCTCTGGCTTCATCCGTTATGGTCTTGTATGTCCAAACGAGCAGTATGCCGGGTGATTTCGTAATCATTTTCTTATTGTAAAATGAATGATATTGGAGAGGCTCCCATATTTTGGGATTGGGTGGTTCGGCCGAACAAACAGATAAAGAGGAAAGGATGAGAAAAAATATAACGGAAGTCCACGTAATCTTAAGCCCCATGATTTGTTGCCTTCTACTGTTACCGATCGATCAAGGCGGGCCCTTCGGTCAGGGCCGGGGGCGCGCCGCCGAGAGAGCCTTTCGCGGCTCACCGCACCTGATATAAAGGACTGTCCTTTCCAAAATTAATGATCAGCGGCGTCTGTTCATGGCCGATCTGCCTGGAAATTTGTGAAGTCATCTTTTGGGAATATTCCCCTAAACCCACGATGCTGACCTTGCCGTCTTTGTATTTGTCCGCCTGCCGGTTGTTGTTCAATCCGTCGAGCAGGGTGTAAGTGAACAGACCATTGCCTTTATACCCGTCCATCGCCGCCTGCTGGTCATTGGCCGAGGCGTAAATATGCAGCCCCATCTTCCTGGCCAGTACGGACATTCGAGCATCATAAAGACCGCTGATGATTGTGTCCACGCCGCCCGCATGGCAGGTATCGAAAATGAGCAACTGGCTTAAGGATTTGATCTTCTTTGACATTTCCACGATTTCGTTGGAGCTGATCATGCTTGCATCATTCATCCGGCCATTGAAATCATGGGTGAGCATGTAATACTGATTCTGCAGCAGGACGCCGTGGCCGGCCACAAAAAGGATAAAGCTATCCTGGGGTTGGACGGCTGTGGCCAGGGAATGGATTTTTCCGGCGATGCCGGCTTTGCCGGCCTGTGCGTCCGTCAAAAGCATCACGTGAATATTTTGAGGCTTGAAGATTGAGGCCGACTGAGTTCTGATTTTTCCCTCCAGATCCGTGGCATCCTTGACGGCGTACCGGAGGTTGACGCTGCTGTCTTGGTATTGGTTGATTCCGACGGAAAGAATGTAGAGATGCGGTTCTTCGGTTTTGATGCCGGAGTTGAATACGGCGGTTTTCATATAGCTCTGGACCGTGTTGCCGCCGTTGAAAGCGGAAACGCTGACTTCGTTCTCGCCGGCGATGGCGTCGATCTCCCGGCAGTCTTCAAAGACATCGCCTTTCGGTTTTCCGGTGATCGGCGACGCGCCGGTTCTGGCCTTGATATTGACGCTTCGCATGTCCGCGTAGATGGAGCCACTGCTCAGCGACGCGAGCCGGGCCTGCTCGGTAGCTGTTTTGGCGGCTTCCCTGTAATATCCGTCGGACTGAACCAGTTTTCCATTGTGGAACAGGCGCACTTCGCCGATGCCGCCGCCCATGCTTTTGGCCTGATAGCATACCTTGACCTTTGGAGAGTTGGTCTGCGGCGGTACGGTTGTAAATTCAACTGCGGGAGGTGGATTTTTCAGCGCCTCGTCGATCGTGAGGCTGACCAGGCTGCTGATGTCCTCGCCTTTAAGCT
>CAZVGQ010000063.1:0-7041 GCA_964626775.1 uncultured Smithella sp.
CAAGCAAAGGATCGCAGAATGGCTTTACGTTGCTGGAAGTAATGGTTGTTATTGTAATTATAGGCATTATGATCGGCATTGCCGTACCGAATTTCGCTGAATACATGAGGTCGCGGCGATTGAGCGGGGCCACCATGCAGATGTATGTGGAGCTGATGAATGCCAGGCAGCAGGCTGTCACACAGAACAAGTGGGTCTCGTTGAGGTTGGAAAACACTCATCAGTATAAAATATTTACCGACAGCAACAAGAACGGCGCCATCGATACGGGAGAAAGCGTTATCGACGGGGACATCCATCCGGATTTCGCAGATGTAACCTTTACAACCTCAGCGGGGACGATTTTTGCTTTCTATCCCAATGGTACGGCGGCAAGCAAAACCCTTTCCCTTAGCGGATCGGCCGGTTCAAAAAACATAACGATCAGCACCGCGGGGCGTGTCAAGATCAATTGACGGAGCGGATATGAAAGGAATAAAACATCCTATCAAAATGAGGGAGCGTCAGGGATTTACACTTCTGGAAGTCCTGATTGCCATGTTTATCCTGACCGTTGCTATTTTGGCGCTGGTTTCCGTTACGGTTACCGTGATCAAAGGGAACGCCTCCAACAAAATGGTCACAACGGCCACCACGCTGGCGAAGGATCAGCTGGAGAGTTTAAAAAATACCAGTCTGACCAGTGATGCCGACTTCGACGGCATTACGACAACCAGCTGGGCGGCTGTGTCCGGCTTTCCGCAATATGAAAGACGCTGGACCGTCACGACGACCACCGGAAATACCGCCTGCACGGGAGCGGGAACGCCGTCCTCCTGTTGCACCGGCGCCGGAGCGGGAAGTTGTCCCGACACAAAGAACGTTACCATGGAAGTCCGCTGGCAATTGCACGGTAGCTATCATAACGTGACGCTGAAAAGCATCCTTACAAGGTTCTAGATGGATAAATGATCATGAAGGCTCGATTCCCGCATCTTCGACATTGTTTCTTTACCGCTCCGGCCGGCCGGAAGTACCGCTCCGGATTTACAATGATAGAGCTGCTCATTGCCATGGCGATGGGGCTGATTCTTCTTGCGGCCGTCTATTCCGTATTTCTGGTTCAGAACAAGGAGCTCAGAAATCAGGAACAGATTACGGAAATGCAGCAAAATGCCCGCATGGCCATGGAAATGATTTCCAGGGATCTGATGATGGCCGGTTTTGGATTCAATGCGACCACCATTTTGCCCCGGTGTACGGGAACGACAACTGCAACAAACGCTCCCTGCGTCGGCATTACGGCGGCAAATGCCAATTCCATCAGCTTTACGATGGATGTGACCGACAATGCCGGCACCGGCGGCCCCGACGGGGATCGTGACGATGCCAATGAAAATATCACCTATGATGTCTATACATCCGGCGGTGTTCCGGCGCTGGGACGCAAATCGTCCACTTCAGCCAGCAAGATGCCCGTGGTTGAAAATGTATCGGCCCTCTCCTTTACGTATCTGCCCGCGACAGGAACGACGGCGACCACCAATCTGGCCGATGTTCGAAGAATTCAAATCAGCATTACAACTAGGACGGCAAACGTGGATCCCAGTACGGGCAATTACCGCTACTTCACACTGACCTCCATTGTAACGCCGCGAAATCTGCTCCTTCCCGGTGTCTGAGCGGAGTTGAATCGCGAAAATCATGAGTCATGGATGAGTTAAGAACAAGTGTCAAAACGGAGTTTATAAGAGGTGATGTATGAAGATTTCACAATGGCTGAAAACAGCGCGCAATGAAAAGGGCGTGGTTCTGGTTGTCTCGGTCATGCTTCTTGCGGTTCTGGTGCTGGTCGGTTTTACGGCGGCCATCATGACGTCAACCGATTCGAAAATCAGCGCCAATTACAGGCGGAGCAATGAGGCGTTTTTCAATGCCGACGCGGGCGTCGAGACGGTCCTGGCTTACCTGCGCGCCAACACCATCACCTATCCTACGGCCGATGCAACACAGTCAACCATCAGCAGTGGCACCACCTGCACTGCCGGTCAGTGCACCCAGTTTACCGTCACCGTCCCGTCCGGATATGCTTTTTCCAGCACCGTGAATCTTTACGGCTACGACGTAGCCAACCGGCGCTACGTCTTTCGCATGACCGGCACCGGTTCCAATAGCGCCTCGAGAACGATTGAAACCTACATTCGGAAGAATACGACGGTTCCCCAGAACGCGGACGGCGCCGTGGCCATGTACGGCGGAGGTCCTCAGGTGGCGTTTAAAGTAGGCGGCGGCGGAGGCTATGCCATCGACGGTCATGATTATCCCGTGCCTGCTGGTTTCCCATGCACAGGCGGAGGCTGCACGACAACCGCAACCGCTCTGCCTGCCGTTCCGGGGCTATTTACCGTCATGGCGCCTACGACATCGGGAAATGTTTCCGCTCACCTGGGCGGCGTCCCGACACAGACGCTGGGGACCAGCCGCGAGGCGGAATACAATGCTTTCGTTGATTCGGTTATTGCCAGCGGTAATTACCAGACGACGATGGGCACAAGAACCAGTCCCGCCGTCACGGTCATTCCCAACGGCAGCACTTTGACCGGAAACGATCACGGTGCGGGGATCATCATTGTCGAAGATGGAGGTGCGATTAACATCAGCGGCACCTTCACGTTTGAAGGACTGATCATTCTGAGGGGCACCGGCAGAGTGTTCGGCGCCGGCACCGGCAATGTTTTCGGCTCTCTGGTGACGGTGAGTCATACGAACAAGCTGATTGATCTGACGGGCGGAATCAATCTGTTTTACAGCTCCTCGGCTCTTTCCAATCTGGCCAATATAAACGGGCTAAACTCTGCCCAACGTGTTGCTTGGCGGGATGTGCAATAAAACGTCCGTTTTTCACGAAACGGTTACGGTGTTTCCTGGCCGATCCCTCCCCACCAGTCGGAGGGAAGCTTAACGTTGTTCTTTTCCAGTTCGTCGGTGATTTTCCACATCTCGTCCGAAATTCGTCGGTTATTCTCCATGGCTTCTTCTTTTGCGCGGGCGTCATTGCGCTCGTCGGCCTTTTTGATGCGGGCCAGTGTCTTGTTCAATTCGACCTTCAATTGGACCATTTTATCCTGGTAAGCCTTTAAATCAATCTTTTTGGGAGGTGCTTCAGGTTTGGATGCTGCATCAGGCTGGGACGAAGGAGTATGGGATGCGGCTTTTTCCGAATGAAACGGCTGATCATCATCAATCTTCGATTTTTCAATGGATTTGACGGTATTCTTTTCAATCCCCATCGTTCCGCCGCTGACAAAAAAGCAAATCATTTTATTGTCTTCCACCCAGTATTGGGGGGTGACAAACCGGCCGCCGCTTTTCAGATGAATGATATAGGCGGCGTGGCTTCCTATCGGGCAAACAAAAAATGAAATCAGCATCAACACCATTATCTTTGTTTTCATTTTTTGGCCTCCTGTTTCTGATTTTGGGTATCATAAAAAAGACAACCGGCAAAGTCAAACAATTCCTTTGAACAAGACAATTTGAAAATATTGGGTCTGAGAATATTTGATTGACACACAGGGCCATTTTCCATATGATTTTTTTCAAAAATCGTCGAATCATCCTTGCGAAGGAACAGCTTTTTGTGAATTCAGAAAACAGCGGCAGTTTTACACCGGCGACACGGGGTCCTCTTTCCATAAGCGGAGTGTTTTTTGTCGGACTGGCCTATGTCGCGCTGGGGGCCGTCGGCCTCACGCTGGCCATTCCGCCCGGCTACGCAAGCCCCGTGTTTCCCGCCGCGGGCCTCGCGTTGGCCTGCGCGCTTCTGTTCGGTTCGCGTGTGCTGCCGGGCATCTGGTCGGCTTCGTTTGTGCTGAATCTTTCGCATGTCTGGCTTAACGGCTCGCTCACTTCGACGACCGTGGCCGTGGCGGCGGCAGTCGCCATAGGCGCGACCACGCAGGCCTGGGTCGGATCTTTGATGATCCGGCGCCTGATGGGGGAAGACTGGCGAGGTCTGCAGAGCGAACAGAATTTGTTTCGTTTTTTTCTGTGGGGGTCACTTGCGGCCTGCATCGTTTCGGCTTCGATCAGCGTGGCCGGCCTTGGTTTGTTCGGTGTCATTGAATCATCCGAATGGTTCTTCACCTGGTGGAACTGGTATCTTGGCGATGCACTGGGCGTGATGGTTTTTGCGCCGCTTACCTTTTGTTTTCTCAACTGGTCGGATGAACTCTGGGCGGAAAGGCGCCGTCAGATTGTCGTTCCAATGCTGCTGATTCTGGGCCTGGTGTGGCTGGCCTTTTACGGCACTGCCCGCTGGGAAAAGCAGTCCATGGACAGCGAGATCGAGGCGGATGGTGTATCTATTGCCGGTCGTATTCAGGACCGTCTGATCGCGCACAGGGAAGTGCTTTCCTCGCTGGGTCATTTTATTGAAGCGACGCCGGAATTCACGTTTCTTCAGTTTCGAAAATTTACCAGGATCACACTTGAGGACAATCCCGACATTTCCGCGCTCAGCTTCAACGACTGGGTTCTCCTTGAGAATCGGGCGGATTATGAAAGCAGAATGAGCAGCCTGTCGCCGCTGGGTTCTTACCGGATTACCGAACGGGACAGTCAGCAGAGGCTGGTTCCGTCCGCCGAAAGGCCGGAATACGTGCCGGTGCGCTATATTGTTCCTTTAAGCAAAAACCGGCCTGCGGTGGGATATGATATCTACTCCGAACCGGTTCGCCGGGATGCGATCCAACGCGCCCGGAGAACAAGCGCCATGGCCGTGACAGCCCCGCTGCAATTGGTTCAGGACCGTGAAAAGAGCGTCGGTCTTCTGGCGTTGCTTCCGGTTTTTGGGGAAACGGAGGAATCCGGACCGCAAAAGGAACGCCTGCTCGGCTTCGCAACGGCGGTGGTCAGGGTCGACGAAATGATCAGTATCGCAATTCGGGACAAAATCCCTTCGGATCTGGTTTTTCAGATAATTGATACCGGGGCGCCCGAAGGACAGAATTTGCTTTACCGTTCGAAGACGCCGGATTCCGGTCCCGTTTTGCAAAACCAGACGCTCCGGTGGAGAACCCTGCTGTCCATGGGCGATCGAAGCTGGGATCTCTCGATTTACATTACAAAAAAATATCTGCAGGAGCACCGGCCCTGGATGGCCTGGGTGGTGGGCATCATGGGACTGATTTTTTCATCGCTTCTCCAGATGCTGCTTCTGGGGATGACGGGGCAGGCCCAGGTGATCCGGCAGAAAAATCAGGAGAATCAGAACCTGGCCAACTCCCTGGAAACCCGGGTTGAGGAACGGACGGCGCAGCTTTCAGACGCCAATCAGCGGCTGACCAGCGAGATTGCCGAGCGCATGGCTGCCCAAGAGGCGCTGACGAAGAGAGAGGAACAGTTCAGAACTCTGGTGTCGAATATTCCCGGCGTTACCTACCGGTGCATGAACGACGCAAGCTGGACGATGATCTATATGAGTTCGGGTGTCGATTCGGTCACGGGGTATCCGGCAGCCGATTTTGTCGGCAATGCCGTTCGTTCTTTTGAAAGCATTATTCACCGGGAAGACACCGGCGCGGTGGAGAAGGCCATTGCTGAAGCGATCAAACTGGATAAGCCCTGGGAAATCGAGTACCGGATTCTGCACCGGGACGGAAGCGAGCGCTGGGTATATGAAAAAGGCCGCGGCGTCACCGGCGAGGACGGGACCCTGCGGTATCTGGACGGTTTTATTTTTGATATTTCGGAGAGAAAACAGACGGAAAAGGATTTGCACCGGTTGAACGAGGCGATCGAGTGGCAGGCCGTTCTCGCCCGCAGGTTGGCCGAACAGGCCCAGCAGGCCAGTAAAGCGAAGTCCGAATTTCTGGCCAGCATGAGCCATGAAATCCGGACGCCGATGAACGCCATCATCGGCATGGCGGAAATGCTCCAGGAGAGCCCGCTCAACGAAGAACAGGCCAAATACGTCCGGGTCTTCAAGGCGGCGGGCGAGAACCTTCTCAATATCATCAATTCGATTCTGGATCTGTCCAAAGTCGAAGCCGGACAACTGACGCTGGAATCGATTCCGTTCAGCCTGCGGCAGGTGGTCGGCGACGTCTGTTCCATGATGGCCGTACGGGTTGAAAAAACGCATGTCCGGCTTTCCTGCCGGACGGCTTCGGAAAACTGCGATTCCGTCATCGGCGATCCGACACGCGTGCAGCAGATTCTGACGAATTTGATAGGCAACGCCATCAAATTCACGGATCAGGGCAGCGTGGAGGTAGATGTGACGACCGAAAAAACCTCCTCCGAAAGCGGTGAAGACGATCTCTGCCATGTGCATATTTCCGTCAAGGACACGGGCATCGGCATTCCGCCGGAAAAGCTGGATGTGATTTTTGAGCGTTTTGAGCAGGCCGACTCATCCGTGACGAGAAAATACGGCGGAACCGGCCTCGGCCTGTCCATTTCCCGCCGGCTGGCGGAGCTGATGGGAGGGCGTCTCTGGGTGGAAAGCACGCCTGGTCAGGGAAGCACGTTTCATTTTACGCTTTTGCTGCGCATTGAAGACAAAACACGGCAGGCGGCGCCGCCTGCAAAAAGCGAAAAGGCGGAAGTTCCCGAAGAGCGCCCATTGAAAATTCTTCTGGTGGATGATTCGGACGACAACCGTCTTCTGGTCAGGACGTATCTCAAGGGCGATGCCTACCGTATTGACGAGGCGGAAAACGGTGAGCAAGCGGTTGCGCTTTTTCAGTCCGGTCCCTATGATCTGGTGCTGATGGACATGCAGATGCCCGTGATGGACGGCTATACGGCCACGCGCGTCATCCGCCGGTGGGAAGAGGAGCAGGGCCGAAATCGCACGCCGGTCATCGCGCTGACCGCCTATGCCCTGAAGGAAGACGCCGCAAAAAGCGAGGCGGCGGGCTGTGACACCCATCTGACCAAACCCGTCAAAAAGGCGGTTCTTGTCGAAGCCATCCGGCAATTTGTCCGTAGAGTGGAACATGTGAACATGGGGTCAGGTCTTGAAATATAAGTATTTTGAAAAGCATCAAATAAAGT
>CAZVGQ010000064.1:0-7023 GCA_964626775.1 uncultured Smithella sp.
ACGGCCCGAAGGCTTTCGTTCCAGTTTTTGAAGCCGGCCACGACCGGCGCCTGAACCCGGACGGCGGCATCAGCGGGAATCCGGACTTCCTTTTCCAGGCGTCCGCTTCCGATTTCACGCTCGTTTAAAAAAAGTTTGTATTGAAGAGATTGGATCGTCAGATCGAAGCGATTGGGATTCTGCACGTCCAGATCGAGGACCAGATGGATCTCCGTCAGGGAGCGGGGATGAAGCGAAACCCGGCGAAGCTGCACGGAGGGCTCTTCCATCATCCAGCCCGCGCAGGACGAAAGCAGCAGGCAAAGCACTCCGAGAGAGATCAGGCATCGTTTTTTCATGGTGTAACTATACGAAGGATGGATTCCGCTGTCAATAAGATTGTCCAATACTGGTAGTTGACCCGGCCGGTTCCTGTCTATATACTGCTTAAGGATTTCGCCGGTAGTGACGGCGGGGAAAGTTTGGCACGCATGACAAAAATCAAGTGGAATTGGATCTGGGGCATCGGCATCACGGTGGTGTTTCTCGGCCTGCTGGCTCATCGCCTGGAGTTCTTCCGGGAAAAACCGGCCGCGGCGCCCGGGCCGCAAACGGTTCAAATCATCCGTTCGCCGGAATCTTGGATGAATATTTACCAGAACAGAAAAAAAATCGGCGTGATCCACCGCACCTTCACCGAGCTGGAAAACGGCCGCTTTCAGACCCGGGAAAGTGTCGCCATGCAGATCAATACCATGGGCGTCGTGCAGGCCCTGAATCTGTCAACAGAATCGGAGCTCAATCCCGACATGACCTTTTCCTCTTTCCATTTTGAGATCAACTCCAGTCTTTTTCGTTTTGCCGCCCGGGGCTACGCAGGCCATGACAAACTTATCGTCTTCGCGGGGCTGCCCCATGCTCAAAAGAAAACCGTCCTCCCCCTCAAGGACCTTCCCCACATCAGCGGAAATATTTATGAAGCGGCCTTTCGGGGCCGTCTGGAAAAGGACCAAACCCGCAGCTTCAGCATCTTCGACCCGTCAACGCTTGGCCTCCGCAGCGTAAAGGTCACTCGCTTTGCCGATGAAGTCATCCCGATCATGGGAAAGCGCGTTTTGACGCAAAAATTCTGCGCCGACTTCATGGGCGCCCAAAACTGCGCCTGGCTGGCCAAAGACGGGGAAGTCCTGAAAGAATCGGGCATGCTGGGCCTGTCCATGGAAAAGGTGGATGCCCAAAAGGCGCGTGAAGGCATCGCGGCGGAAGGCATTGCCGACTTTTCGCAGGTGGCTTCAATCGCCTCAAACCGGATTCTGCCCGAACCCTCCACTTTGACGGAGATCGTCATTCGTGCGGGCGGCGTTCGCAACCTGCCCCTGATGCTTTCCGGCGGAAGGCAGAAATTTTCTTCCGGAATTTTAACGATCACTAAAGAGGAAATGCCCGACACGGCCCTGCCGGACAATGATCCTCCGCTCTTTCAGCAATATCTTCAGCCGTCGCCGCTGGTTCAGTCCGACGCCCCGGAAATTCAAAAACAGGCGGCAAAAATTATTTCTCCGAAGGACAGCCCGCAGACCAGGCTCAGGAAAATCGTGCACTGGGTTTACCGCTCCGTCGAGAAAAAGCCCGTCCTGTCCGTCCCCAACGCCCTGGAAGTTTTGAAAAACAGAGCGGGCGATTGCAACGAGCACGCGGTGCTTACCGCCGCGCTGCTTCGCGCCGCAAACGTGCCCGTTCAAATGGAGACCGGCCTGGTATATATGAACGGCCGTTTTTATTACCACGCCTGGAACGTGGCCTATGTGGGCCGGTGGGTGACGGCCGATGCCGTTTTTGACCAGGTTCCGGCGGACGTCACGCATATTCGCCTGGTGCGCGGTGAAGGAGGCGAGCAGCTGGATCTGCTGGGCGTTATGGGCAACATTTCACTGGAGGTTCTCTCTTTTAAACATGATTAAACTGATCAACCTGACCAAGGATTTCAAAACGACGCTGGCCGTCAATCGCCTGAACCTGGAGGTGGCCGCCGGAGAAATTTACGGCTTCATCGGACCCAACGGCGCTGGCAAAACCACAACCATCCGCATGATGGGCGGCATCATTGAGCCGACCGACGGGAAAATTCTCATCGGCGGGATCGACGTGAGCCGGGATCCGGTTGGGGCCAAAAAAATCATCGGTTTCGTTCCGGACAGGCCTTTTTTGTACGAAAAGCTTACCGGCATGGAGTTTATGAAATTCATCGCGGATTTGTACCGCATCGATCTTCAGGTTTTCTCCCGCAGAGCCGGGGAACTGCTGGAGCAGTTCGCCCTTCTGGAATGGAAGGACGAAATCATCGAGGCCTATTCCCACGGCATGAAACAGCGACTGATCATTGCCGCGGCGCTGCTTCACGACCCGCGGGTAATGGTCATCGACGAGCCGATGGTCGGGTTGGATCCCGAAGCCGTGCGAATGGTCCGGGACATTTTAAAGGGGCTGGCTTCGCAAAACGTGACGGTTTTCGTATCCACGCACACGCTCAGCCTCGCCGAGGATTTGTGCGACCGGATCGGCGTGATTCACAAGGGAACGCTTCTCGCGCAGGGAACGGTCGCCGAGCTGAATCTGGCCGCCAAAACCGGCGAAGCCCGTCTGGAAGAAGTCTTTCTGACACTGGTGCGGGAATTGTAATCCTATGCAAAGCAAAGTGTGGACATTACTGAGACCAAGGCTGCTTTCCGCGCGAAGCGGCCTGAAGCCGGATGCTCGCGGTACAAACCGGGCGCGTCTCGCCCTGTTCGGGATCATCGGCGCCATCTTCTGGGCCGGCGCCTTTGCCGTTTTTTACCGTGTTCTGCGATACTTTCAAAACGTTCAGGATTTCGGCGACATTCTGGCCATGAAGCTTCTGTCCATGATGATCATCACCTTCTTCACGCTTTTGCTTTTCAGCAGCATCATCAACAGCCTGTCGCACATGTATTTAAGCCGGGACCTGTCCCTGCTGCATTCCCTGCCGGTCGGCGTCAGGGATACGTTCCTGTCGCGCTGGCTGGCCAGCACGTTCGATTCTTCCTGGATGGTGGTGGCCTTCAGCCTTCCCGTTTTTCTATCCTACGGCCTCGTCTATCAAGCCGGCCTTGCCTTTTACCCCATCGCGCTTTGCGCAATCGTCTGCCTGTGCCTGCTGGCTTCCGCGGCAAGCAGCCTGCTGGTGCTTCTGGGCGCGGCCATTCTTCCCGCCGGAAAAATCCGGACCCTTTTCGTCATCCTGGGCGTAGGTCTGGCGCTCTTGCTTGTCCTGGTTCTGCGCCTGATTCGTCCGGAGCAGCTGGTCAACCCGGACAGCTTTGCTTCGGTTGTTCTGTACCTGAACTCCATGCAGGCGCTGGACTGGCCATGGCTCCCCACCACCTGGATCACGGATACGGTGCGCCTGGCCCTGAAGGGGGAATGGGGGCCGTCGCTTTTCAACCTGGCCCTTTCGGCAAGCTTCTTTTTTTCACTGATGTTTTTTACCCAAACCACCGCGGGCGCCCTCTATTTTCGGGGGTTTTCCCGCGCGCAGACCACGTCCAAACGGCTTTTTACCCCCGTGAAATTTCACGGATACAGTTGGGAAACGCTTCTGAATTTTCTTTCCCGGCCCGCGAAAGCCTTTGCCGTCAAGGAAATTCGCTCCTTCTTCCGGGATTCGACGCAGTGGCCGCAGCTCTTTTTGATCTGCGCTCTGATCGTCGTCTATCTCTACAATTTCTCCGTCCTGCCCCTGGATAAATCCCCCATGAAGACAATCTATCTTCAGAATGTGTTTTCTTTTCTGAATGTGGGGCTGGCCGCCTTCGTGCTTTCGGCCATTGCCGCGCGCTTTGTTTTTCCCGCGGTCAGCATGGAAGGAGAAGCTTTCTGGATCATTCAATCCGCGCCGGTTTCCATGAAAACCTTTCTGTGGATCAAGTTTTTTCTTTACTGCATTCCGCTTTTGATCCTTTCGGAAGTCCTGATTATCGCTTCCAATCTCCTCCTCGGCGTGACACATTTCATGATGTTTCTGTCCATCGTCACCATCTTCTTTCTGGTCCCGGCCATTGTCGGACTGTCCGTGGGCCTGGGCGCCCGCTACCCGAACTTCAAGTCGGAAAATCCGGCGCTTTCGGCCACCAGCTTCGGCGGCGTCCTGTTCATGCTCTTGAGTTTCGGCCTGATCGCCCTGGTCATCATGCTGGAGGCGGGGCCGGTTTATCGAATCTTCATGTCCAGAATGCACGGCCACGTCTTTTCCATGCCGCAGATTCTCTGGTTTGTCCTGTCTTTTAGCCTCGCGCTGTTTCTATGTGTATTCGCAGTCTTTTATCCCATGATGCTGGGCGAGAAAAATCTTCTGAAAAGATGATTCCGCATTTGTCTTTGCACAGGCCAAAAGAAGCCCTGAAAATCGTCAGAAGTTGAAAATTATCTTGATTTTACTTGCCGGATACGCTAAACAAGCCCGCATTCTGCAATGACCCGTTTCATCAGATCTTTTGCTGATCCTGTTGAGATAATGGAAAGGAGTTTTCATGGCAAAGTACGAATCCAAACAACTAAGAAATCTGGCCGTCATCGGCCACGGCGGTACGGGCAAAACCTCTCTTTGTGAATCCCTTCTGTATGTTTCCGGAAAAAACGAGCGGCTGGGCCGTGTGGACGACGGCTCTTCCACCATGGACTACGAGCCTGAAGAGCAGAAAAAACATGTTTCGATCTCGTCGGCGGCCAACTTTATCGAATGGGACAAGCATAAAATCAATATCATCGACACCCCGGGCGATTCCAACTTCACGTTTGACATCAAGTGTTCCCTGAGCGTTGTGGACAACGCGGTCGTGGTCATCGACTCCGTGGGCGGTGTGGAATTCCAGACACAGAAAGTATGGGAAATCGCTGACGAATATTCCCTGCCCCGCATGATTTTCATCAACCGCATGGACCGCGAACGGGCAGATTTCAACAAGGTGCTGGAAAGCATCAAAACCAAGCTGAAAAAGAAAGGCACGCCGGTCTGCCTGCCCATCGGCGCGGAAGACAAGTTTCAGGGCATCGTGGATCTGATCGCCATGAAGGCCTACACCTTCGCCGACAACAAAGGCGCGGGAAAAGCCATGGATATTCCATCCGATCTCGCCCAGGAAGCAGGCGCGCTTCGATCATCGATGGTGGAAGACATTGCCGAAGCCGACGATGAATTGATGAATAAATACCTGGAAGCCGGCGAACTTTCCGCCGAGGAGCTCAAATCCGGTTTAAGAAAGGGTGTGCTGGCGGGCAGTATCGTTCCGGTAGTTTGCGGTTCAGCCGTTAAAGGCATCGGCGTCACCCTGCTTGCGGATCTGGCTGTAAGTTCTTTCGCCTCTCCCGTTGACCGCGGACCGTTGAAAGGCAAAAAGCCCGGAGCGGACGCGGTGGAAGAAAGACAGCCGTCGGAAGAGGCTCCTTTCTCGGCCATTGTTTTCAAAACCATCGCCGATCCCTACGCGGGCAGGCTGACGCTGTTCCGGGTCTATTCCGGAAAGCTCAATTCCGATTCGGCCGTGTATAATTCCACGAGAAAAATCACGGAGAAATTCGGTCATATTTTCTTTTTGGAAGGCAAAAACCAGAAACAGGCGGAAGTGCTGATTCCGGGCGACATCGCCGGAGTCGCCAAATTAAAGGAAACGGTCACGGGAGACACCCTGTGCAACGAAAAAGCCCCCATTATCTTTGAAAAAGTCGCCGTTCCGCCGCCGATCATGTCCTTTGCCGTGGAACCGAAATCCCGCGGAGATGAAGACAAGATCGCTTCCTCGATTCACCGCCTGACGGAAGAAGATCCGACGATCGTCTTTTCACGCAATGTCCAGACCAAGGAAATGATTCTCTCCGGCATGGGGCAGGTGCATATTGAAGTCAACATTGAAAAAATGAGAAGGAAATTCGGCGTCGAAGTCAACCTGAACACGCCGAAAGTCCCCTATCTGGAAACCATTAAAGGCAAAACCAACGTTCAGGGCCGCTACAAGAAGCAGTCCGGCGGACGCGGCCAGTTCGGCGACTGCACAATCGACATCGAACCCCTGCCGCGCGGCGCGGGCTATGAATTCCTGGATAAAATTGTCGGCGGCGTTATTCCGGGTCAGTACCGCCCGGCCGTGGATAAAGGCATTCAGGAAGCGGCGGCCAAGGGCGTCATCGCCGGCTACCCCGTCGTGGATTTCCGGATTTCCCTTGTCTTCGGCTCCTATCATACCGTCGATTCTTCGGAAATGGCCTTTAAAATCGCGGGGTCCATGGCCTTTCAGAAAGGCGTCATGGAATGCCAGCCGATTCTTCTGGAGCCGATTGTCAATATCGCCATCGAAGTCCCGGATGAATACATGGGAGACGTCATCGGCGATCTCAACAGCCGCCGCGGACGCGTGCTGGGCATGGACACCAACGGAACCAATCAGATCATCAAAGGGCAGGTGCCGCTCGCGGAAATTCTGAAGTACGCCCCGGATCTGCGCTCCATGACCAGCGGGCGGGGCAACTTCACCTATACCGATTCCCATTATGAAGAAGTACCCTCATACATTGCGGACAAGATCATCGCCGAATCAAAGAAGGAAGCGGAAGATTGATGTTCTCTGCCGGAATTATCACCGTGAGCGACAAGGGCTCACAGGGTAAACGGGAAGATAAAAGCGGCCCCGTCATCGCCGAGCTGCTGGCGGGCGCCGCCGTCTCCATCAAGAAAACCATCATTATCCCCGATGAGATCGATCAAATTGCCCGGACCATTGTTCAATTTGCTGATGTGGAAAAGCTGGACCTGATCCTGACCACCGGCGGCACGGGCGTGAGTCCGCGCGACCTGACACCGGACGCCACCCGGCAAGTTCTGGACAGGGAAATTCCCGGAATGGCGGAAGCCATGCGGGCTTCCAGCATGAAAGTCACCCCGCACGCCATGATCTCCCGCGCTGTCGCCGGCATCCGCGGACGATCCCTGATCATCAACCTGCCCGGCAGCCCCAAAGGCGCAAAAGAAAATCT
>CAZVGQ010000065.1:0-6962 GCA_964626775.1 uncultured Smithella sp.
AAAAAAGGCAGGCCTTTCAGCCTGCCTTTTCCCGAGAGACGGATCTTTAATCGATGCGGATCGTTACGGAATAACCGGATCGACCCCTCTTGATAAACAGCGTGACGCTTTTCTTCTGGGCCGCTTTGGTGATTTCACGGGTGTAATCTTTCATGGAAGATATTTTAACGCGGTTCACCTGGACAATGATGTCCCGGGGCTGAATGCCGACTTCATCGGCCGGACTTCCGGGCTGAACTTCCGTGACGATGACGCCGTCGCGCGCTATTCCGAACTGCTTTGCCATCTCCGGAGTGATATCCTGTGCAGCAATGCCAAAATGTCCAAGCCCGGACCTTTCCATGGCCATCGTTACATTGTCTTTTCGCTCCGCCACGACTACCTGGAACATCATTTCCTTTCCGTCGCGAATGGCTTTGACGTTCATCTTCTGGCCAACTTTCATGGCCGCGATCATCAGCAGCAGCTCGTGCGTATCTTTGACGGGCTTCCCATTGATTTCTATAATGATATCACCTATCTTAATTCCGGCTTGGTCTGCCGGATCACCTTTGAAGACATCTGATACCAATGCGCCGTTTTTGTTTTTATGATTCAGATTCTGGGCGATGTCGTCGGTAATATCCTGAACGGAGATTCCCAGCCAGCCACGCGTAACCTTTCCTTTTGTTTTCAAATCCGCCAGAATGCCTTTGGCCATATTGATGGGAATGGCAAAGCCGATGCCCTGGCCCTGTGCTACGATGGCTGTGTTGATGCCGATGACCTTGCCTTCCATATTAAACAGCGGACCGCCGCTGTTGCCTGGATTGATCGAGGCGTCCGTTTGGATAAAATTATCATAAGGTCCGGCGCCGATGACGCGTCCCTTGGCGCTCACAATGCCCGCGGTTACCGTCGCGTCCAAACCAAAGGGATTGCCGATCGCGACCACCCATTCCCCGACTCTGACCTTTTCCGAATCTCCGATATCCGCCACCGGCAGGCTGTTGTCCGGTTTAATTTTAATCAACGCAATGTCCGTGTTGGCGTCCGTGCCGATGACTTTGGCCTCGTATTCCTTGCCGTCGGATATTTTTACAAGGATTTTGTCCGCTTGTTCCACCACGTGGTTGTTGGTGAAGATATAACCGTCGTTGCTGATAATAAAGCCTGATCCCAGGCTTCGCTGTTTAAATTCTCTGCGGGGCATATCACCGAAAAAGCGGTCAAAGAAATCATCCCCGAAAGGCGATCGGCCGAAAGGAGCTCCAAAACCGCCCCTTCCTTTGTAGGTTTTGGAGGTGCTGATATTGACAACGGCCGGCTTGACGCGCTCCACCAGATCGGAAAAAGAAGTCGGCGTTACGCCGGGGGCGCTCGATAGATTCGGGACCGCCTGCGCGGCGGGAATTTCAGGAGCCCCGGAGCTGGTAAAGGACGATCTCAGAACGCCCACCAGTGAAACAATAAAAAAGGCCACCAGAAAGGCCATCAGGAACATAAAAAACGTTTTTCGGCTTGAATTTTTCATCTTTTCCTCCAAAATAATGCGCCCAGTGATGCTTTTCAGAGGTTTTTGAACGCATAATGATTTCAAATATAACGACCAGCTTGTGTTTGTCAACGTAAAACGCATTTATAATGATGGTTTGAAGTATTTTTTGTGCTGTGTTAGGATGCCGCATCACGGAGCGAACAGTATATGTCCTTTTTTGAAAAATTGGGGAATCAGGCCATCCGGATGATCAGCGGGTTTGCCGGGACCATCGCGTTTTCCGGTAAAGTTTTTCTGCGGATTTTTCAACGAAAAACCTATTCAAGCGCAATGCGTGAAGTACTTTTGAACCAGATCTATTTCACTTCCGTGCAGATTTTGCCCCTTTTTCTTCTCGTTTCTATTCTTTTCGGCTCTCTTTTTATCGGCATTGTCTTTAGCTTGCTCAAAGAGCTCGGGTTGACCCAGTTTATCGGGCATATCTTAATGGGCTTGATTGTTACGGAATTGTCGCCTTTTTTAACTGTGCTTCTGATTACCTTGCGGTCGAGCGCCGCGATCAATACGGAAATGGCGGTGATGAAGGTCAACCGGGAAATCAGAACGCTGGAAATTTTCCGCATCGACATTATCGATTACCTAGTGATGCCTCGCATCATCAACGGCATTATTTCCATCGTTTTGTTAAGCAGCCTTTTTTCCATTGTTCTGCTGGCCAGTGGCAACCTGTTTTCCCGGGTGATGTTCGGGATGAGCACGGATGTTTATTCAAATCTTCTGTTAAATTCCACGAATTTTTCTGATATAGTCATTGCCGTGTTCAAGTGCGCTGTTTATGGATTTTTTATTACGCTGATTCCCATCCGTTTCGGTCTGCGGGCGTCACGTGAACTGACCAGCATTCCCGTGGTGGTGTCCCAGGGCATGGTGAATGTTTTTGCTGCTATACTGATGATCGAGGTACTGTCATTAATAACAAAATTACTGTAAATTATTTTGACAGCGAACAGACGCTTCGGCAGTCGCAGGAGCAGTTTCTGCGGGACTATCCCCTGCAGGCCGCGCCTGTATCCGAGAAAGTGCCGCTGATTTCCAATCAGGATGTGTACATGAACATCGCTCTGATCAAGCAGTATCATGAAAATATGCCCAGGCGAAAGGCTCAGCAGCTTGCACTCACGTGCCTGGAGCGCTTTGGCCTCGGGTCCATTGCCGGCAGGCGCAACCCCGCGCTCGGCACGGAAGAGCGGTTTTGCGTGATGCTGCTTCGGGCCGCGATGGTCAAAGACGCCATGATTCTGATTGACCAGCCATTTCAAATAGTTCCTCATTTACAGGACGGTCGCTTTATTATAGATGCTTTGAATATTATTGATGATTTGTATTCAAGCTGCCACATCTACGACTACCGCTGGATGGAAGAAAAGTACGGAGAACTATGACAGTAAGCCGCGAATTAAAAGTCGGACTTTTCATTGTCTGCACGGCCGTTTTGCTTGCCGCGGCGCTTTTGTATCTTGCCGTGGGAAAGGGCGTTTTTGAGAAAATGCACACCTTCACTCTGTCGTCGCGATCCGGCGACGGTTTTACCGAAGGCATGCCGGTTGATTTTTCCGGATTCAACATCGGCAAGGTGCAGGCGTTGGAACTCAATGACAAAGGCATCGTTTTAATTAAAATCAAAATCCCCGATCGCCATGTGAAATGGGTCCGGTCGGACAGCAGCTTTATTTTGTACCGGCCGCTGATCGGCGCGGCGCGGATTGTCGTGACCACATCCAATCTGAACAGTCCGCCGTTGGACCCGGAACAGGTTCCGGAAGTGACCATCGTCAACGACATCAATGACGCCATTGCCAGAATCGAACCTGTTCTGGACCAGGTAACACAGATTGCCGATCATTTGGAGAGTCTGACGCGCACGCTTTCCGATCCCCAGGGGAACCTCAATCAGGTGCTGGGCAATGCCGAAAAAATTACCGCAACTCTTGCCTCAAAGAAATCGCTGGTGGAAATGGCCGTTTCTGATGAGGAAAGCGTCAGGGCGTTGAATGATTCTCTCAAACAGCTGAAGGAAATCACCACCAACGTCAATCGCATCCTTTCAAAAGTTGACAAGATGGCGGACAAGACGGACCGCGAGATCTATGGAACGGAAGGAGCGCTGCCGCAGGTCAACGTCATTTTGAAAGACGTCATTGGAAAACTGCATAAATTGGAGAAAACCATTGATAATATTAATAAAATAAGCACAGACGCGTCTGAAGGCATGAAAGATTTTCACCTTCTTCGCTCCGATATCGATGATGTTGTGGTTTCGCTGGACAATGTGGTAAAAAAACTGGACGCCATTGTCGGGTCAAAAAAGGATCCGGAGTTTAAGGTCCCATGAAAAAAATCCTGTTGTTAGTAATCGTGCTGATGATTTGCGCCTGCGGAGGCGCCGGACAGGTTCCTGTCTGGAAGGAAAAGGGATACAGCCACATGGAGGAATACAAAACCAGTTTCCTGACCGGTCGGGAAGCATCCACCGAACCTCGTTTTGAAAAAGCCAGAAAAGAGATCGCCGCCGGCAACGACATCGGCCTTTTAACCATCGCTTATCTGACCAAGTACGCGCTCCACACCGCGTCGCTGGAGACTTTTGATGCAAGCGATTTCGCAAAGCTCTACCGGCTGGAACCGCACCCCGCCGATATGGCCTACTGCCATTTTTTAAAGGGCAATTTCAGCGCCGTGGATCCTAAGGCGCTTCCGGCGAAGTATGCCGGTGTTCTGAAAGCCGCTGGCGTCAGGGACGCAGCGGCGGCCGGCCGCGAAATTTCCGCCATCGACGATCCTTTGTCCCGGTTGATTGCCTGCGGGGTCTGGACAAGGTATCTGCCCGCCGACGAAACCATTTTGCAAATCGGCATCGACACCGCGTCGGCCAACGGCTGGCGCAGGCCGCTCTGGGCTTATCTGGAGAGGCTTCAGAATTATTATCTGGAAAATGGAGATCAGGCAAAAGCAAACAGCATTTCCGAAAGGCTGAAGCTTTTAAAAAAGTGATGGTGCCGCGAGTTCCTGAAAAATAAAGGGACACATTCTGTCTTTCAAATCAGACGGGAATGTGCCCCTTTTGTTGTTATGACTTTGCCGGTTCCGGCGCGGAAATGCCCAGGCTTTCCATGGTCTTTACGGCTTTCTCTTTCACAGCCGTGGCCGTAGCAATGGCCTCGGCGATATTTCCGGATGTAAAGCTTTCCTGCGCTTTTGCCAGATCGGCTTTGACAGCCTCCAGTCCGGACTTCGCTTCCGCCAGCTTCTCAGCGGTGATGTTTTTCGGAAGCTTTTTGAGATTGGACAGGGAGTCCACCTTGCCCTGGATGGCTTCAACCATCTGAGGCATCCCCTCCGTCAGTTCCGTCCACTTTTTGGACAATTCATCTTTTTTGGCTTTTGCCGCCACCAGAACATCCTTGGCTTTTCCGACAAGACCCTGCGCTTCTGTCAGGGCGTCTTTGTATTCGCCCTTGGCGAGCTTGTCCTTCGCGGACGCCATGGCTTCTTCCAGCGCAGCGACCTGTTCCGGAACAAGCTTTGCCGCCTCGGCCTTGGTGGTCTCGACCGCCTGCTCCGCCGCTTTCATGGCCAGTTCCGCCGGTCCCTTTTCATCGGCGCATCCCATGACCATGACCATAATGAACAGCGTTGCTAAAACTTGGACAGCAATTCTTTTCATATCCCTTCCCCCTGAAAGTTGTTTGTGGATGATCAATGTTCCGCTACAAGGATTTCGCCCCGATTATAGAAACAGTGCCTTTTTCTGTCAAGAACATTTGCCGGCTGCTTCTGCCGCAAAAAGGCGCCATCACATTTTGCGCGCCCCTCTTGCTTTTGGGAGGTCGAGACGAGACGCTTTTGTCCGAGCGCATGTTCAAATCGTTCACCGCTCGGCATGCAACAGTTCCCTCTTTTTGATCATGATCAGAACGGCGGAGACGGCGCCTTCGGTCATGCCGGGGATGCGCCCCATCTGGCCGATGGTCGCGGGCGCGATCCGGGTGAGCTTGGCCTGCAGTTCGTTGGAAAGGCCGGGAACGGACGCATAGTCGAAATCCGCCGGGATTTTTATCTTTTCCTGTTCTTTCAGTTTTTTTGTCGCTTCGAACTGACGTTTGATATAGCCTTCGTACTTGATTTCGATCTCGATCTGTTTTTTCACAAAGCGGTCTTCCTGCGCCTCCCAGCCGGGGAAACCGTTTAAATCGTCATAGGCAATTTCATGCCTTTTCAAGAGACCATACAGATTGGTGGCCTGCGTAATCGGCGGGGAAGATAGAGAGGCCAGCTTTTCATTGATGTCGGGCGACGGTTTGACGGACGAGGATTTGAGCTTTCTAATGCCTTCTTCAATCCGTTTCTTTTGATTCTGAAGATCCAGATAATGGGCGCGGTCAACCAGCCCCAGCTCGCAGCCCCGGCCCATCAGCCGAAGGACGGCATTGTCTTCCCGAAGAATCAGCCGGTACTCGGCCCGCGAGGTGAACATGCGGTAGGGTTCATCCACGCCGCGCGTGACCAAATCGTCGATCATCACGGCCATGTAAGCCTCCGAACGGTCCAGGACAAAAGGCGGCGCGCCCGTGAGCGCCAGCACGGCGTTGATTCCCGCCCAGATGCCCTGCGCCGCCGCCTCCTCATAGCCGGACGTTCCGTTGATCTGACCCGCCAGGTACAGGCCGGAGATGAGTTTGGTCTCCAGCGTCATTCGAAGCTGGGTCGGCTGGACAAAGTCGTATTCAATGGCGTAGGCGGGCCGCATGATTTCAGCCTGCTCCAGGCCGCGCACACTGCGGACAATCTCGTACTGCAATTCCAGCGGCAGAGAATTGCCCAGTCCCTTGGCGTAAACTTCCTGCGTGTTGAGTCCCTCATGCTCCAGCACGACGGGATGGCTCGTCCGTTCGCCGAATCGCATCACCTTGTCTTCGAGTGACGGACAGTAGCGCGCGCTGACGCCTTTGATGGCGCCGGAATAAAGAGGGGACTGACGAATATTGTCGCGGATGATGCGATGGGTTTCCTCGCACGTGCCGGCAAAATAAGAAGGCAGGCGCTCCGTCCGCAGAGAGGACGTGGTGAAAGAAAAAGGCGCGGGATCGGGGTCGCTGTCCTGCCGCTCCAGAACGGAAAAATCAATCGTCGAGGCTTTCAGACGCGGCGGCGTGCCGGTTTTCATCCGGCCCATGTCAAACCCGAGCGCCGCAAGCTGGTTGGCAAGCCCCACCGAAGCCAGTTCTCCCGCCCTGCCGGATTGCGTCTGCGACGGGCCGATATGGACCAGGCCGTTTAAAAAGGTGCCCGTGGTGACGACGACTTTCCGTGTGCCGTAAAAATGGCCGCTGGCGTCCAGAACGCCTGCAACTTGGCCGTTCTCAACGACCAGGGATTCCACCATGGCCTGGCGGATGTGCAGATTGGCCTGATTTTCCACCGTCGC
>CAZVGQ010000066.1:0-6830 GCA_964626775.1 uncultured Smithella sp.
GTTTTCAGGGCGTTTTTGTAAAAGCATGGCCTCGCAGCCATTTCTCCGCGCCGATCACGATATAGACGGCGACGGCTACCGCTATGATGATCAGCCAGTCCCGGCCGGATATCGGCGCGCTCTGAAAGACGCGGTTCATAGCCGGGGTATACGTGTAGAGCAGTTGAAGGACGATCATCGCGGCGCTGCCCGCCAGGACCCAGGGATTGGAAAAAACGCCGATTTTGAACATCGATTTGGTCAGTGACCGGCAATTGAACAGATAGGTCAGTTCGATCATCACGAAAAGATTCACCGCCATGGTGCGGGCTTCCGCCAGAGAATAGCCCTGCTGCTTCTGCCAGACAAAGATGCCGAAGACGGCGGCGAGCATGATGGCCGTCACCAGCAGAATCCGGGTGATGACCGTTGCGTTGAGAATGGGGCTCTTCGGATCGCGCGGCGGGTAGTTCATGACGTCCGGTTCGCCCGGCTCGAAAGCCAGCATCAGACCCAGGAGCACGGCCGTGGTCATGTTGATCCAGAGGATCTGCACGGGCAGAATCGGCAGCGTGACTCCGGCGAAGATAGCCGCCAGGATGACCAGACCTTCGCCTCCGTTGGTCGGCAGCGTCCAGGTGATGAACTTGACCAGGTTGTCGAAAATCCGGCGGCCTTCTTCCACCGCGCGCGTAATGCTGGCAAAATTATCGTCCGTCAGAACCATGTCGGCGGCTTCCTTGGAAACGTCCGTGCCGGTAATCCCCATGGCGATGCCGATGTTTGCCTGCTTGAGAGCGGGAGCGTCATTGACGCCGTCGCCGGTCATGGCGACGATATGGTTCCGAGCCTGGAGCGCTTCCACCAGCCGCAGTTTCTGTTCCGGAGCGACGCGGGCAAAAACGGAGGTGCCTTCCGCCGCCGCGATGAGTTCTTCATCCGTCAGCTTTTCCAGTTCTTTGCCGGTCAGGGTTCGGGGGGCGTCGCCCTCTTTGTGTTTTGGGTTTCCGATGTTCAGCTGCCGGGCAATTTCCGTTGCCGTGACCGCATGGTCTCCCGTGATCATCTTGACGGCGATTCCGGCCCGATGGCAGGATCGGACGGCCTCGATGGCTTCTTTCCGGGGGGGATCGATCATTCCCTGGATCCCCAGAAACGTCAGACCGGACAGACAATCCTCAACGTCCAGATTTTTCTTGTCCGTCTCTTTGCAGGCCAGCGCCAGCACGCGCAGGCCCTCGTGCGCCATGGCGTCCACCCGGGCCAGCAGATCCTCTTTGCCGAAAGTAACTTTGCCGCCCTCGCTTGCCATGGCGTCGGCGCAGGCATCCAGAATTTTTTCCACCGCGCCCTTGATGTAAAGGATGTTTTTTCCGCCTTCCTTCAGTCGGTGCAGCGTGGCCATGAACTGCCGCTCCGATTCGAAAGGGATTTCGTCAAGACGGGGCATGTCGGCGCCGGTCTTTTCCGGCGTCATCCCGGCCTTTCCCGCCGCGGTGATTAAAGCGCCTTCCGTGGGGTCGCCTTCGATGCGCCACGCATCTTCTTCCTGAATCAGGCGCGAATCGTTGCACAGAAGCCCCGCCGTCAGCGTCTGGCGCAATCCCGGAGGCAAATCGCCGGTCCATTCCTTCCCGTTCGCCAAAATATGTCCTTCAGGCGCGTAGCCGTTTCCTTCCACGTCGTAGGAAGCCCCGCCCGTGAAAATCTTTTTTACGGTCATCTGGTTTTCCGTCAGCGTTCCGGTTTTATCCGAGCAGATGACCGTAGTGCTGCCCAGGGTTTCCACGGCGGGCAGTTTGCGGATGATGGCCCTCTTCTTCGCCATCCGGTTGACGCCGATGGCCAGCGTAATCGTTACGGCGGCCGGCAGTCCTTCGGGAATGGCTCCGACGGCCAGGGCGACCGCCGCCATAAACATATCCACGGCGCTTTCACCGCGCGACATGCCCACGGCAAACGTCGCCGCCGCGAGAACAAGAATCGCGATCAGAAGAATTTTGCTGAACGAGGCGATTTTTCTGGTTAAGGGGGTCGAAAGATCGGCGGCCGAGGCGATCAGCTCGGAAATGCGTCCGGTCTCCGTGTTGTCGCCGGTTGCCACGACAACCGCCCGCGCCTGCCCGTATGTGACCAGCGTGCCGGCATAGGCCATGTTGCGGCGGTCGGCCAGGATGGTTTCCGGATCAAGGACCTCTTCTTTTTTGATGACGGGCACGGATTCCCCCGTCAGGGCGGATTCATCCACCTGCAGATCCCGGCAGCGCAGAATTCGGACATCGGCGGGCACCTTGTTGCCGGATTGCAGTTGGACGATATCGCCGATCACCAGATCCACCGCGTCCATTTCCTGCCATCGGCCGTCGCGCAGCACCGTGGTTTGCGTCGTCATCATTTTTTTGAGCGACTCAATGGCGCTCTGGGCTTTTGATTCCTGCACAAAACCGATGACGGCATTGATGATCACCACGCCGAAAATGACCGACGAATCCACCCATTCCTGAAGGAACAGGGTGACGGCCCCGGCGGCCATCAGAATGTAAATCAGCGGCTGATGGAACTGCAGCAGAAACCTCATCAGAGGCCCCTGTTGTTTTTTTACGGTGACGGCGTTGGGGCCGTACTTTTTCAGCCGGTGTCCGGCTTCAAAAGGAGACAGGCCTTTTTCCGGATCGGTGTTGAGCAAGGTGGTCACTTCGCTCGAAGGACAGTGGTGCCAGTGTTTGCAAATAATGGATTCCATCTAAGACCTCCGGGTGTATGGCCCTGTTCCCCCCGGAAAGGGAAAGCGGGCGGTAAAGGGGATTCAGGCAGCGACGGTGAAAAAATAATTACAAACCGCCGACACCATATCGCAATCCGCCGAAGTTTGTCAAGACAAACCGGCCTCAAGCTTCAGCGTCGACGGCGGTCGCAGGCTCCGGTATTGCGGCTTTCCGGTTTTCTGCAACGAACCAAAATTGTCATTGATATTTTTGAAAAGCTTTTGCATGATGTCGGATCGTAAAAAGGAATCTTGGAAAGGGAAAGTTTGCGTTTGTCCGGAAAAACACTCATTCTTGGATACGATGCCGTTTCGTCTTTGGGGACGGATCTGGAAAACCAGTGGCGGCGGGCCGCCGCCGGCGAAAGCGGAATCGGTCCTCTGACGCGTTTCCCCTGCGGCGACGATTTTCCCGTTCGCGTCGCGGGCGAGGTCGAAGACGTGGATGTCCGGCCCTATCCTTTTCTACAGCCGCGCGAAATGGCGCACTGGACCTCGCCCATCTTCAAATACGCGCTCCTGGTCGTTCACCGGGCGCTGGGGAAGAGCCGCATCGACATTTCGCCCGACATCGCACCGCGCGTAGCCGTCACCTTCAGCTCGGCCGTCGGCGGACAGGATTCGGTGCTGAAGGCGGACCGCCAGATGATCGCCGAAAACAAGCTACCGCATCCCTTTGCCAATCCCAATTCCTGCATCAATATGGTGGGCGGCAAGGTCTCCATTCTGACGGGCGCCACCGGCCCGATCTGTGCCACCATCACGGCGTGCGCCACCGGCGTCACCTCCATGATCATCGGCGATATGATGATTCAACAGCATCTGGCGGACGTGGTGATTGCCGGCGCCGTCGATTTTCCGCTGGTCGAGCCGATTCTGGCCGGATTTGCGACCATGAACGGCGCTTATCGTCCCAGGGAGGGCCAGCCCCACGAGGCGCCGGAAAAAATCAGCCGGCCGTTTTCGGCCAACCGCCGGGGCTTTGTGGTTTCCGAGGGCGCGGGAGCGGTCATTCTGGCGTCGCCGGATTTCGTCCGGGCGCATGGTCTTGCGGCGAGCATCGAAATGGCCGGATTCGGCATGACGTCCGACGCCAGCCATTTTGTTGCCCCCAACCTGGAGACGGTCCGACGCTGTATCGCCGTCACGATTGCGGACGCGGGGCTGGCGCCCGCGGATGTGGATGCCGTCAATGCCCATGCCACATCGACCAGAATCGGCGACAAGGTGGAAGCGGACGCACTTGCGCAAATCTTCGGCGCACAAGTGCCGCCCACTTCGGCCAACAAGTCGCAGCTCGGCCATGCCATGGGTGCGTCTTCCGCCATTGAAACGATTCTGGCCATCGAAGGCATGCTGCGCGACACTGTCCTGCCCACCGTCAATTACGAACCGGATCCGGCTATACGGCTCGATTGCGTGCCCGGGACCGCCAGGGAAGTCCGGCAGGAGTTTGTGCTCAAGAACGCGTTTGGATTCGGCGGCTGTAATGCGTGTCTCTTGCTGCGCCGAATCTCGTAAGATAGGGAAGGCAAATCATGAAACCTCCGCAGAACCGAAGAGTCTTTGTCGTCGGCTACGGGGCGGCCACGCCGCTCGGGGCGACGTTTGCCGAAACCTGGCGGCGGGCTGTTCGGGGCGAAGCGGGCTTCCGCAAAGTCACCCGCTGCAAGGTGGAGTCGGCCTGTGACATCGTGGGCGAGATTCCGGACTGGTCTCCCCTGGAGCTGGATTTCACCGACGCCAAAGAAGTCTATAACTGGAACGCGGCTTTTGTGATTTTAACGATGGCGGTCTGCAAGGAAGCGCTTGAAGACGCGGGGATCGTGATGGATAAAGCCACTTCCCCCCGCACGGCCTGCCTGATCGGATCGGCGCTCAACGGCTCGGATGCGCTTCGCGCGGCCATCCACGATCTGGAGCACCGCGGTCCGCTGCGCGTGAGCCCTTACCTGCTGCCCAATCTGTGCGCCAATCTGCCTTCCGGCAAGGCGGGAATGCTTTTGAAATTTACCGGCCCCATCTTTTCACCGCAGGGCGCCTGCGCGTCCGGCAATCACGCGATCGGCATCGGGGCGCGCATGATCCGCGACGGAGACTGCGACTTTGTTCTGGCGGGGGGGGCGGACGCGCCGATTCTGCCCGAGCTGATTCACGGCTTCGCCAACATGAACGCCACGATCAAGGTGCACGCCGGCGACCGCGCGGCGGGGGATCCCGCGCAGGCCTCCCGTCCGTTCAGCATCGACCGCCGGGGCTTCGTTCTTTCGGAAGGCGCGGGCGTCCTGGTTCTGGCCGCCCAAGAGGTGATTCAGGCGCACGGGCTTGAACCGCGGGCCGAAGTGCTGGGTGTGGGCTGGACATCCGACGCTTACCATTACACCAGCCCCAATCCGGCGACGATTGTCCGGGCTTTGCGGGAAACCATCGCGGATGCGGGGCTCCAACCCGCCGATATCCAGTATGTCAACGCGCACGGCACCTCCACCGCCAAGGGCGACCGGACGGAAGTGAAGTGCCTGAGGGAAATCTTCGGCCGTTGGATCGAAAAAATTCCCGTTTCCTCCAACAAATCGCAGCTTGGCCACACGCTGGGGGCGACGGCCGCCATTGAAGCGGCCCTGGCCGTTGAAGGCATGCGGCGGGGGATTCTGCTGCCGACCATTAACCACCTGCCGGATCCGGAATTTGCCGATATCGATGTCGTGCCGAACGCGGCCCGCAAACAATCCCATGAAATCGTCCTGTCCAACGCGTTTGGATTCGGCGGGACTAACTGCTGTGTGATCTTTCGGGGAGTGTGATATGAAACCCAAACCGTTTTTGCCTGAAGCGTACAAGATGGATGAGCGATTTGTTCGCGACCGGACCACCGGGCTGGTCTGGCACCGTACCCCGTACCGCGTGCTGTATGCGGATACGGACCGCTCACAGGTTGTTTACCACTCCAACTATCTGCGCTATTTTGAAGTCGGACGCGCTTCGCTGATGCGGGACGTTGCTTACCCCTACAAGGCCATTGAAGAAAGCGGCTATGTGTATCCGATTTACGATCTGGGGCTGTCGTTTTATCAGCCCCTGGCGTACGATGATGTCATGCACATCCATACCCGGCCGGTCAACCTGGAGCGCGTGAGGCTCCAGTTCGATTATGTCATTACCCACGCGGAAAAGGGGGAGCTCGTCTGCACGGGATTCACCAAACACTGCGCGGCCAACGCCTCCGGGCGGCCCGTGGCGGTTGACCCGAAAACGATTCGCTTATGGCAAACCTTTCCCGATCCGTTATGAAGTATCGCTTTTCCCTCGAACTTTTCATCAGGCCCTATTTGCGCGACCATGCCGTGGAGGGGAAGGCCGTTTTCCCCGCCGTGGAGTCCCTCGCGGTGCTGGCCGGCGAAGTCCGCAAACATTGCCCCGGCGCTCTGCTGAATTGCCAGGCGGATGCAAATTTCCCCAAAATGCTGGTTTTGCCGCCTGTCGTGGATAGACTGCCCGTGCAGATCGAAATCGAAGAGAAGGCGGAGGGCATTCAGGCTTCGTTGCAGACGACGGTGACCGCCAAAAGCGGCACGGCGAGGAGGATGGTGGAGCACGCGCGGGTGACCTTTGTCCGGAAGGATGCGCCGACTAAAGCAGCCGCGCCTTTTCAAACGGCAAAGAAGCTGGGCGGAAAATCCATTTCCGTATCCGCGGATTTGATTTACAGAGAATTGGTTCCCTTCGGTTTGTCCTACCGGAACATTTCCGGAAATCTGTCCGTTTCCGGGGAAGGGGCGCTGGCGAAGATTTCGGGCGGAAGCGGCGCGGCGAACGACCCGTCGCTGGGGTCGCCTTTTGTGCCGGATGCGGCAATGCACGCCGCTTGCGTCTGGGGACAGCGGTTTGCCGGCATTGTGGCCTTTCCAACCGGTTTTGACTACAGGATCATTCACCGGGCCACGAAGATGGGTGAAACCTATTTTGCCAGGGTCACCCCGGCGGAGGGAGGCCGCGGATTTTTAATATTTGATGCGTGGATCTTTGACCGGAGGGAAATGCTTTGTGAAAGCATCCGCGGTTTGAGAATGAGCGATATTTTCCGGGG
>CAZVGQ010000067.1:0-6784 GCA_964626775.1 uncultured Smithella sp.
ATCTCTGTTGTTTTTTATATCGCTTTGCAGGGAACCGTCGCGATAACCGGTCACCTGCTGTTCCCACGGAATCAGCTCTCCAGCGGAAACGTTGCCAGCCGGGTATAAAGCGCGCCCTGCGGCGTCAGTTTGCTTTGAAATAAAATCAATTCGCGGACGAAAAAAACACCTGTGGAAAAATCCAGGTATTTTTGCAGGGCCTTATCTATTCCCGCGGGCGAACGCGGATCCTTGATGCGGGCCAGCGTCAGGTGCGCCCGGAAAGGGCGGTCTTCTTTCGGAAAGCCGATACCCGTGAAATCCGCATCGAGCTGTTTCTGCAGGGCGGCAAGCTTTTCCACGTCGCCCGATGTTCCGCACCAGAGGACCCGCGGCTTGCGGGCATCCGGAAACACGCCCAGTTTTTCAATTTTCAGATTGAAAGCCGCACCGGATGGCAGGCGGTTTTGTACGGCTCGGCCGATGGAGTCAACATCGCCTGTCGAAACATCGCCGAAAAATTTCAAGGTCAGGTGCTGCCCACCGGGCCTGGTCCAGCTCAATCGGCCGCTGATTTCCCGCTTTAGTTGTTCCTGCAGGCGAATCACCGTCTGCAAAATCTCTTCCGGCGGCTCAACGGCCAGGAAGGCCCGGATGTTTTTTTCGGAATTCGACATCAACATTTTTCCTGATCATGTTCCATTAAATAATTTCTCAGCATCATCAGCGCCGCCTCGGAGGAGATCAGCTTGTTTCTCCTGCGGTCCCAGCGGTAGGCGTAATGACGGCAAATCGTTTTCTCTCCGTCGGTAAGGGCTATATAAACCGTCCCGACCGGTTTTTCTTTCGTGCCCCCGGTAGGTCCCGCAATGCCGGTAGAGGAAAGACCCAGCGTTGTCCCTGCCAGTTTGCGGATGCCCTCGGCCATTGCCCGCGCGGTTTCCTCGCTCACGGCGCCGTGCTTTGCCAGGATGTCGGCCGGTACGCCCAGCAGTTGAATCTTAGCCTCATTGCTGTAGGTCACGAGGCCGCGCTCAAAATAGGCGGAACTGCCGGAAACGTCGGTGAGGCGGTCGGCAATCAACCCTCCCGTGCAGGACTCCGCCACGGCGATCGTCAGTTTCTTTTCCGTCATCACCGCCGCGATCTTTTCCTCCAGGTTTTCTTCGCCGTAGGAAAAGATGCAGTCGGACAGACGGGCGGTTACCTGGTCAACGGCCTTTTGCATTTTTTTCTGCGCCTGCTCCTGAGAGTCGGAGCGTGCGATCAGCACCAGATGATTTTCCGGGAAAACGGGGTAAAAGCCGACGTTCACGCCGAGGGCGTCAAAATCGACGTCGGCCAGCCTTTGATCCACCATGGCCTCCCCGAGGCCGAAGGTTTTGATCGTTTGTTTGATCGTCTGAAGGACGGCCTGCGGAAAGCGGCGGCGCAAAACGGAAATGACGCCTTCCGGCACCATCCGGCGCGTTTCCGACGGAACGCCGGGAATGACCATTACCAGCTTTTCGCCGACCGGCAGCGCAAATCCCGCGGCGGTGCCGACAGGATTGGGAATGACTTCAGCGCCTTCGGGAAACAGGGCCTGCTTGGCGTTGTTTTCCGTCCAGCGCAGGTTGAATCGTGTAAAGATATTCTTGAGATAGGCCAGGACTTTTTCATCCAGAACCATTTGCCGGCCGAACGCCCGCGCGACAGCGGCGGTGGTGATATCGTCAACCGTCGGTCCCAGGCCTCCGGTGCAGATCACCGCGTCCGTAAAAGACAAAAGGTAATGCAGCCGGTTGGCGATGATTTCGAAGTCGTCGCCGATCGACATCATGGTTTCCACCGTCCAGCCCTGCAGATTCATCTCCCGCGCAATGAACGCCGAATTCGTATCGGCGATGCGCCCGTTCATCAATTCGTTCCCGATGGTCAAAATGCCGATTTTCATAAAACCGCCTTATCGTGTAAGAAAAACAAGGATTAACATCAGAATTCCCGCGTAAACACCCGCCCCGAGATCATCGGCCACCACGCCCCAGCCGCCCGGAAGCTTCTGAAAATGCTTCAGCGGAAAAGGCTTCCAGATGTCAAAAATCCGGAAAAGAACAAAGGCCGTAAGCAGATTCAGGCCGGTAACGGCCACAGGCAGCATGGCAACCTGGTAGCCGGCAATTTCATCAATCACAATCCGCTGGTCGTCGGTTTTTTTGTAAAGCTTTTCCGCCTCTCCGGCAACATAAATAGAGACGGCCGATATTGCAACCACAAAGAAAAAGCGAAAAAGCCAGGGCAGGGGATAGGATGCAAGACAGATCAAGACACCCGCCAGTGTGCCCGCCGTCCCCGGCGCGACGGGGGAAAGGCCCGTCCCGAAGCCGGTTGCCAGCACCCTGACCCATTTGTCCTTTTGAGAGGTTGCCACGGATGTCCCTTTTCAAGCTGGTTTGTAGAACGATTGTTCTATACTACATGCTTTTGCTGGATGTCAAGCAATCTTATACATGGACGCGCGCTTTTGGCCGACATTGTTGGCCAAAAGCGGCATAATGTGTTATGTAGCCGCCAAATAAAGGAATTTCAGGATAAAACATGATTCCCATTGTTTCCATTGTCGGCAAATCCAATTCCGGCAAGACAACGCTTCTGGAGAAAATCATTACTGATTTAACCCATCGCGGCTATCGCATCGCCACCATCAAGCACAACCGCCACGGCTTTGACATCGACCACGAGGGCAAGGACAGCTACCGCCACAAAAAGGCGGGAGCGCACACCACCGTCGTGTCATCGCCTCATCAGCTCGCGTTGGTTCAGGACGTGGACCATGATCACTCCTTTGATGAAATTCGCGATAAATTCATTTCCGGCGCGGATATCATTCTCACTGAAGGGTTCAAGGTGAATGACTATCCGAAAATTGAAGTGTTCCGCTCCGAACTCAAAAGGGAATTGATCTCGAGCAGAAAAGACGGTCTGGTCGCCGTGGCCTCGGATGTAAAACTGGAGATTGATGTTCCCTGCCTGGACCTCAACGACCCCAAAGCCGTTGCCGATTTCATTGAAATTCATTTTCTGAAATAGCCTTTTGTGTCTTGTCTTTGCCGAAAAAAAGCCCGGCCATCTAACGGCCGGGCTTTCGTTTGCTTCAGAGGTTGCAGCGTTGTTTATCCTGTTCTAGGGTTCGGAAGGAGCGTTGGGGTCCGCCAGCCATTCCATCGAGGAACCGTCATACACCTTGACGTCCTTGTATCCCAGCAGGTCGGTCATGATAAAGGCCCAGCCTGTGCAGGTCTTGCCCGTATCACAGTAAACGATGATTTCCTTATTCAAGTCAGAACCAGCTGCTTTTTGCGCAAGCGCTGCAAGTGCCGCCTTTTCCTTGTACAGACCTTCCGGCGTGTAGAGCTGGCCGACCGGCAGATTGACCGCTCCCTTGATGCGGCCTAATTTCGGAACAAAAGGCAGTTTTTCCTTTCCTTCGTAAAACGCCGGAGCGCGGGTGTCGATAACGAGCGCCTTGCCGATTTTACCCGCGAGCGAAGCCTTGTCTACGAACAGACTCTTGTTGACGGACGGCGTGAAAGATTTTTCTTTGGTTTTGGCCATATCCAGCGAAACCGGCTTGTTTTCCTTGACCCACTGATTCTGGCCGCCGCTGAGGATGGCGACATTCGGCACGCCCAGATATTTTAAGGTCCAGGCCACGCGGGTCATGTCGAACTGATCGGGAACCTTGTCCGTTTTCCCGACAATGACCACCAGAGAGTTCTGATCGATGCCCGCGCTTCCGATCGTGTCGGCCAGGTCGTCCACGGCCGGCAGTTCGTTCAGCAGGTCGCCTTTCTTGATGGCCCAGGAGCCATAGGCAACATTGACCGCTCCCGGAATATGGCCTGCCTTGTATTCTTCCAGCTTGCGCACGTCGACAACAACCAGGTTGGCATCGTTCAGGTTCTTCTGCAGCCACTCCGTGGAGACGATCGGATCAATGCTCCTCGCCGCCTGTACAGGAGCGGTGAGCGCCAGTGGCAGCAACAACAGGACCGCCAGGACTACTGTTCTCAACCACATCATTTTTTTCATAAATACTACCTCCTCTGTTTCATTTGAATTTTTGTCTGTCGTTATTTTGAAGCCTGTGACGGCCCTCAAACCTTCCCGAAGCGAAGATCCCGGTCAGGGGTCAACGGATCCTTCTTTTTTTTCAAGATCGGCGATCCACAAAGCATGGCGGTGCCGGGCATAGTCCAGGCGGACTTTGCCGGTAAAGATGCCGCGCACCATCGGCCAGTTCGGCCTCAGCAGAATCGCTGCCATATGCGCGAGAAAAGCCAGGAAAAAGAGAACAAAACCAATATTATGAATCCAGGTGGCCGTCAGGACAATCGCCAGCGATAGATCCGGCGCATACAGGTTCTTGTAGGTTTTGATCAGACCGGACACGATGAGCAGAAGAATGATCCAGGCCATTCCCGCGTAAGCCAGCCTCTGCTCCGGCAGATATTTGTGCATCGGCGGCTCCTTGCCGAATCCGAACAGGCTCTTGATGACGGTGACGGATGCCTTCATATCGCCCTTCTGCGGCAGCAAACCGGTTTCGCCGCGTGCTCCGTGGTACACCAGATGAAAAATTCCTGCGGCCGTAAAAACCAGCGCCGCAGCGTAATGAAGATACAGGGACGTGATAAAATCCGCCGTCCAGCCCAGCCCCGGAACGGTGATGATGTAATAGCGTTTGGCCACGGGCAGTTCAAAGATTCCGGTGGCCAGCAAAATCAGGCCGGAAATCGCGATGGCCCAGTGTTCGATCAATTCCAGCCGGCTGTGGCGGACGACCCGGTTCTTTTCCGAAAGGATCTTTTCAGTCATGGTCTTCCTCCTGGCGGGTCTTGCGGTCCCTGCGGCGTGAAAACCAGCCGGCCGCGCCGGCCAGCGCCAATCCCAGAACGGGGGAAGCCAGCACGGCTTTTCCGAGCGGGTCCGTTCCCGCCATGCGCCGCTCGACGCCCGGCTTCATGTCCGGCTGCCCGGGTTTTCTGGCCATGGTTTGATTCAACAGCTCAAACGATACGGGCGACACATAGAGCGTGGCCGTGCCGCCGTTTTCTTTCTGACCGTAAATGTGTCCATGGATCTTGCTGGCGCGGGCCTGCGCCTGGGCTTCTATCTCTTTTTTGGGGCCGATCCGCATGGCGCCGCGGGGACAGGCTTCGATGCATCCCGGCTTTTTTCCTTCCTTTAACCTGTCATTGCAGAGGTCGCATTTATACATGACGCCGTTGCCCATGAAATCGGGGAGCACATGAAGGTAAATGCCGACGCCGGACTGACGTTGCGGGATTTCCCACGGGCAGACGTCCCTGCACTTGGCGCCGCCGAAGCACTGATCGGGGTTGATGACCACCGAGCCGTTCTTATTTTTGTGATTGGCGGAAAACGGGCAGATGGTCGCGCAGGCGGGGTTGTCGCAGTGCATGCAGCGCCTCGGGACAAACAGGGTTTGCCGCTCGCCGTCCACGGTGATTTCCGCCCGGTGCACGTAAAGGTAGTTGTAAGGAGTCAGACGGTTCGTGACGTCCTGTTTTTTGGACCAGTCTTCGATGGTTTTTCTCGGCCACGGCTCCGGAATGTGTTCCGCGACGGGGGGAATTTTGTTGGCGTTGATGCTTCGGCAGGCCTGAATGCAGGCCGGCATTGCGCGGTCCGTGCATCCGTCGCAAAGACTCAAATCGATCAGTGTCGACAGGGATCCGGCCTCTTCGGCCCGCGCGGTCTTCGGCAGATGGATTCCCGTCAGAGCTGCGGCTCCGGCCGAAATCCGCAAAAAAGAACGGCGGGTGATTTCCGACATATTTTTGGCATCCATTCGTTTTCCCCTAGGACATGCCGATAAACCGCGTCAGCGCTTTCTGAAATTCTTCGATGCTTTTATCCTGGTCATCGGCCGCTTCCTCGATGCAGCGTTTCATATTGGCCTGAATGATCACGACGCCGGTTTTCTTCATGGCGGCGGTGGCCGCGTAGAGCTGGGTCAGGACATCGGCGCAGGGCGCTTCCTTCTCAACCATCCGCTCCAGCCCGCGGATTTGCCCCTCGATGCGCTTCAATCGGTTTAATACCTTTATTCTCATTTCATCCATAATATACCCCGTGGGGTATATATAAACATTCCCTTTGCTCCTGTCAAATGGTTTTTGCGATATGGCGTGCTCTATTTTCCCGTTGAACGGCAAAAGAGGGCTAACTTTTGAAAAGATCTCGGAATCATTAGGAAAAACGTCTGCAACTCCTGAAATCGACAAGGGCGCCGGAGTCGACGAGGTCAGCTGCATCCGGAAGCAGTGATCGACCATCTTGTTGTGAAGTGCGGGGCGAAGTGTCCGAAACCCCAAAGAGGGCAACCCGGCATTCCGCGACAACATCAATCTGATCCTGGTCAGCATCGTCCTGCATTTCATGGTCAGGATTTTCGGTTCGCTTGACTTGCCGGGGACAACCGGCCTATACTTTTTGCAACGAAAGCTGATTCCATCAGCAGACAAAGAAATGGAGGTTCTATGAATACGTACATCGATTATCATCAGCGCATCAAAAAGATACAGGATGAAATGAAAAAGTACGATCTTGATCTTTTCGTGGGCACGCGCACGGTCAGCCTTAGCTATGTGGCAGGGGCATTCGTTCCCTGGAGAAGCGCGGTTATCGTGTCCAGAGACGGATATGTCGGTTTGATTTCCATGCTGCTGGACTGCGAGCGGCTGAAAAACGAGTCCTGGCTCGCCAATATTTCCCCCTACGCACCCCTGCCCGGCATGGA
>CAZVGQ010000068.1:0-6644 GCA_964626775.1 uncultured Smithella sp.
CGGGAATGGCCGCGATTTTTCGAATTTCGGCGGGAAAACGGGCGGCGGCGGCCAGCAGGCAGGTGCCCAGACCTTTGTCGTGGGCCGCCAGGCAGATGGACTGGGCAATGAGGCCGATGTCCAGCATCTGATACTCCACAAGATTGTCGCGTGAAATGCAGGCCAGGATCAGGCACGGAGCATCAAAGGCGGTCACCATGCCCGCATAGTATCTTTCCCTTCCGGCCTTGTCGTCCCTCGCGATTCCCTGCGCGCTCAAAACGACCTTGCCGAGTTGTCCGTAGCGGGCTTTCATGGCGTCGGGCCATTTCTCCAGCATCGGCACATCCGACGCGACGGGCGCGCCGGCCATACTTTGCAGCAGATTCATTTCCTTGAATTTCTGCAGCGTTTTGCCTGTCAGCACGTACAAAGACCAAGGCTGGGTATTTCCCCAGGAAGGCGACCAGCGGGCCGTCTCCAGAATATCCGTAATCACTTCCTTCGGAACGTTCCGAGGCTCAAACTTGCGAATGCTTCTCCTTCCGCGAATGGCAGCCGTTAATTCCATGTCAACCTCCTTTTGTGATATGCCGTTCCATACAACATCCAGCGAAATAAAAAAAGTGAGATATGCTTTTTTATCCTTTCTGTCAGCTCATCAGCCCCTCATCCAGAAAGCTGAAGTACGCGCCGTCGCCGATGATGATGTGATCCAGCACTTTCACGCCCATCAGCTTTCCCGCGGCGCAAAGCTCCCCGGTAAATTTTTTGTCTTCCGCACTGGGCGACAGGTTTGCGCTGGGATGATTATGGACGCAGATGATGGCAGCGGCGAAGTTCTGCAGGGCGTCGTGGATGATTTCCCGCACGATGGGCATGGCCTGATTGACCGTTCCGACCGCGGCATTGCGGATGACGATCAGGCGATGATTGCTGTTGAGGTAGGCCACTTTGAACACCTCCGTCTTGAGATCGCGCATCTGCGGCATGACGATTTCCGCCACATCCGCGGCAGAGCTGATTTTGCGCTGCTCCGGGCGGACTTCGACTTCACGAAAGCGGCGGCCGATCTCGAGGGCGGCATGAATCTGAGCGATTTTGGCCGGCCCCAGCCCTTTGATCGCGCGCCAGTCGCGGGCGTCCGTCTGGCTCATGTTCCGAAAGGTGCCGAATTTTTCCAGAATCTTTCTCGCCAGGTCGATCGCGCTCTGGCCCCTGGCGCCGGTTCTGAGCAAAATGGCCAGAAGTTCGGAATTGCTCAACTCGCGCGAGCCCCTGCTAAGCAGTTTTTCCCTCGGCCGGTCGTCTTCCGGCCAGTCCTTGATCCCCGAGGATTGAAGTTTTTCGCTCATCTTCCGATTTCCCCTCCTTTGGGTGAATAGAGAAGCTCGATTTCCTCCCCGTAACGGCGAATAATCTCCTGGCGGCGGATCTTCAGCGTCGGCGTCAATTCGCCGGCCTCTTCGGTGAAATCCCGGGGAAGAATGGTGAAGCGCCTGATCTGTTCGTGCGGAGCCAGGCGGCGGTTCACGGCCTGCACATGCTCCTCAACGGCCTGAAACACGGCCGGATGGCGGGCCAACGCGCCGGGGTTCCGGTCTTCAAGATTCCCCCTTTCGGCAAAATCGATTAGCTCTTTTTCATTCAGGGTGATCAACGCCGTGAGATATTTCCGGCGATCGCCGCACACCATCGCCTGGCTGATGAGCGGCATCGACCGGATCAGATTCTCGATGTTCTGTGGAGCAATGTTCTTGCCGCCCGCCGTTACAATCAGGTCTTTCTTCCGACCGGTAATGGAAAGAAATCCCTCGTCGTCGATGACGCCGATGTCGCCCGTGTGAAACCAACCATCGGCGTCGATGGCCGCGACCGTTGCTTCCGGATCCTTGTAGTAGCCCTGAAAAAGCCCCTTCCCCCGAAGGAGCAGCTCACCGTCTTGGGCCACTTTTGCCTCCATGCCCGGAATCAACTGCCCCACGGTTCCGAATTTATAATGTTCCGCGCGATTGACCGCCGCCGGCGCCACGGTTTCCGTCAACCCGTAACCCTCCAAAATCAAAAGCCCCACGGCATCGAAAAATTCCAGAAGCTCAAGCGGCATGGGCGCCCCTCCGCAAAGAAGATACTTGACCCGGCCGCCGAAAACATCGTGAATTTTCGAAAAAACCAGACGACGGGCGACGGCGTGCTGCAGCGCCAGTAAATCCGGCAAGGAGCGGTTGCTCCCGCGGTGAAGCGCGGCTTTCCGGCCCACGGCCACGGCCCACTGAAAAATACGGCGTTTTACAGGCGATCCCGAATCCAGCATCTGGCAAATCCGGTTGTAGATGCGCTCAAAAATCTGAGGCACGCTGACCTGAACCGTCGGACGAAGCTCCTTAAAATTCTCGATCAGTTTATCGATGCTTTCGGCATAGGCGCCGACAATGCCGAGATGCATCGCCGCATAGACGGTCATCCGCTGAAGCATGTGGGTCAGAGGCAGAAAGGCGATGCCGAAATCGCTTTCATCGTAATGGTGCATTTGGGTCGCGTTCATCACCGTGAAATAAAGATTAGCGTGGGTGATTACAGCCCCCTTCGGCGGTCCGGTCGTTCCCGAGGTGTAGGCGATCGTTGCCGGATCTTCCGGCCGGACGGCTCGCCAGATGCCCTCAAAACGGCTTGGATCTTTTTCATGAGCGATCCGGCCTTCGGCCGTCAAGTCGTCCAGCGTCATGACATCGGGGGGAAGCGGACAGCCCGGTGGTTCGAAAAGAATCATGGTCCGGGGTAGACCCGTTTTCGCCCGAACAGCCAGGAGCTTCTCCAGGAGCGGCTCGTCTTCAACAAAGCAGATTTGCAATTCACTGTGAGAAATGACATGCGTCATCTCCCAGAGGCTGGCCGACGGATAAATGCCGATCGTCACCCCGCCAGCAGTCAGGATGGCCATGTCGGCTTCACTCCATTCCCTGCGTGTGCGGCTGACAATGCCAACTGTATCCCCTTTTTTCAGTCCCAACGACACAAGTCCCATCACGGCGGCAGGCAGGCCTTCCAGCGCCTGCCGCCAGGTCTTGGCTTTCCATACTCCTTCTTTTTTGGCCAGCGAGAGTGTTCTGTCGCCGAAACGGCGCGCCTGATGCATAAAGATCCCCGTAACGGTCGGGGGATCATATGACGGCATAAGCTCGTTCAAAAACAGATCCTTTGTCTTTTTGTTGCTGGAATATAACCTTATGACCCGCCGATCGTCAATCAACATCTTTGTCCATGGCACATTCGCTTGACAAAATCATTCTTTCCCTCAATGATAGAATCCAAATTCATGGAGCATCATGCGCATGTCAAACGACGACAATGGGATCTACCGGCAGCTGCAAATTCAACTGGACCAGTATCCTATCGGTTACCCCGCAACGAAAAGCGGCGTGGAAATCGATATTCTGAAATATTTTTTTACGCCGCTGGAAGCCAAAATTGCCTTGTGCCTGACGCTCCGATCCATCCCCGTTTCTCCCATCCGCAAAAGGCTCAAAAATAAATTCGGCCTCGAACTGTCCCCCGATGAGCTGTCCGCGATGCTGGATGATATGTTTCAAAAAGGGGTCATCCGGCGTTCGGAAAGCGCCGGTTCCTTTCGCTACGGCATTGCCATGTTGGCCATCGGCATGTTCGAATATCATGTCGATGATCTCACCCCTGAACTAGTGCAAATGATGCATCAATATTTTGACGAAGCCTTCGGCGCGGAATTCTTCCGGTCCTCCCTGCCCCAACTTCGCACCAGCCCGCATCTGAAGGGACTGGTTCCGGAATATCTTGTCGAACCCTACGACAACATGCGCCACTTCATCCAACATACCCGCGAAACGATTCACGTGGCCAACTGCGTCTGCAAACAGGGAGAGGCGCTGATGGGAAGACCCTGCAAACAGACGGACCATTATGAGGTTTGTCTGCTGATCGGATCAACCGGCTACGCCCAGCGCGGCCGGGCCAGAGAAATTTCCAAGGACGAATGCCTGAAGATCCTGGACATGGCGGAAGAAAGAGGAATGGTGCTGCAGCCGGGCAATTCCCAAAAGCCTGCCTGCATCTGCATTTGCTGCGGCTGCTGCTGCGGCGTACTTACTACCGCGAAGAAGCAGCCGCAGCCCGCCCGGTTTTTCGCGACGAACTATTATGCGCGCATCGATGCCGCGTCCTGCACGGGATGCGGCATCTGCGTGAAGCGCTGTCAAATGGAGGCGATTATTGCAGACGGTAAAAACTTCCGCGTGGATCGGGATCGTTGCATCGGCTGCGGGCTGTGTGCAAGCCGGTGTAAACCAAAAGCCGCCCGTCTAATCAGGAAAGACACTATCACCGTGCCCCCGATGAACACGGAAATGCTGTACTTGAGCATCCTGATGGAACGGGCGGGGCGAAAAAAGATGATCGTCAATATGCTGAAACTTCTTTTCGGCAAGCCCTTATAAAGGGATCCACCTTGCCTGCCTTCGGGCATCATCCCTCAATTCCAAACCATTGCAGAATGGTATCGTTTGCCTCACGCGGATAGGCATGCGAAAGATCGGGAATCACCTTGAGTTTGATATCAACGCCCGATTGCCGCAAATGCCGGCAGGCCTGCACCGTTCGCTCCACCGGAAAAATCCAGTCCTGCGCGCCATGAATCCACAGCACATGTTTTTCTTCGGCTCGGTTTATCTTTACCGGAGGCAGAGAGCAGGAAACAGCTGTGATGTTCGGAAAGAAACCGTTCCCGGACAATCCCAGTTCCAGGGCAAAGGTCCCGCCGTCGGACATTCCGGTCAAAAGAACGCGGCTTCGGTCAACAGAAACGCGGGAGCAAACCTCCTCCAGATGCCACGTTAGGGCTTTTCCATCGAGATCAACACGGCCGATGGACCAGGTCATGGCTTGCGCGGTTGGGGCGCAAAGAACAAATCCCCTGCTTCTCGCCTCCCGTATCCAGGTCCAGATAAAGTCTCTGCCGTGGCCGTATCCGCCGTGCAGCGCGACGACCAGCGGCCGGGCGCTTGTTAAGGAAGGAGATGAAGGAATGTAGAGGGAATAACCGCCTCTGGTGCGCAGGTCCCTGTTTGCGCCGACATGAAACAGACCGGTGCCTGAATCCCCGGTTTTTATCTCAGGCAGGACTTCTGCGCCCGGTTCCAGAAAGTATCGGTCAACGGTGGGGAACAGGCGGCAAAGCGGAAACAACGCTTCCTGCGCCCGGCAAATCTTACGCGACGCGCGAAGTGCGGATAAAAAAGCGTCCTGAAGGTCTTCTGCCCTGCCGAAATTCCTGACGGCCTGGAGCAAAAATTCGCAGGCGCGCAAAAGGGCCTGACGGCCTTCTTCCGGCCGGGCGTCGCAGTCTTCCATCCCCAGTGATGCCCGAACAGCCGCCAGCGCAGGTTCACAAACGGCTAGTTCGCCCCGAATGGCGGGAATCGCCAGAGGATGCAGTCTGCGCATTCCCGCTTCGAATGCCGTCAGAACGGAAATCAGCGTCGCCGATATGTTTTCCAGATTTGTGATCATGGCTTCCGATCATTCAGGATTTTGTCCACGGCTTTCATCGCGGAAGAGAAACTGATGTCGCCCGAGCAGCCATCCCCTCTCACCGTATCGCCGATAAAATAAAGTCCTTCGATTCCGGGACATTGGATATCCGGCCGGTTAGGTTTGGACTGCGCGGGTGTCAGGACATTCCCGTTCATGACCGTTGCGACCATTTTTCTCTCTTCGACCACCGCCGGCAGAAAATCCGGAAAAACTGTAGAGATCACGCTTTTCATCCTATGCTCCGCTTCGGCTGCGACCCGTTCGTCGCCGTCGAAATGCCACGGCAACATGATTCCCCAAGTGGAAAGATACTTCCTGGCGGGGGTAAACGAAGGATCGGCGCTGGACTGGAAACGCGCCCAGATCGGCACGTCAACGCCGAGAATCCCGGCACGAATGCCGGTAATGGGTCTGTCCGTGATGAAATCAATGACCAGGCCGGAACTGTGCTCGATATTATTCGCGTAATTCACAACAGCCGCGGGCAGCAGTGCATGATCGAGCAGATCAACGGCCAGAGGAAGTCTGGCGGCAAAAAGAACAACCGAGGCTGGGTAGATCGCCCGTCCGGTCTTCACGCCCGTAACCCGGCGGTTTTCGATGATGATTCTTTCCGCTTTTTCATGCAGGTGAATTTCGCCGCCCCTGTCGATGTGGCGGCTCAGCGTTTGAAAGATTCCGGCGGATCCGCCGCGAGGCTCCCCGACGCCGACACCGGCCGCCAGCACCCGCCTTAAGAAGTCGATCACTTCTCCCGCGCTGACCTTGTTCGGATCGGGGCACATGATCGTCATCCCCAGAAAAGGCAGGAATGCCTCGACTTCCGGATTCCTGAAGGAGGTTTTGTAAAAATCCAGAAGAGTCCGGTGATACCAGTCCGCCGGATCGGTCTTTTTGATCCTGACCAGAAGGGCCAGAAGCACCAGCCTGGCCCGAATCGACAGCATGGGGGTTTTTAAAAAGCCGATCGGCCCTTCCGGTCTCTCCCAGAGCCTTCCCCGGAAAATCAGTTTGCCGTCTTTGGATTCGGGCAGAAAATCGATTCCCTCCCCGAGCCTTTTAAACACCTCGTTGGCGATGCCCTTGTGCGCCAGCCTGTG
>CAZVGQ010000069.1:0-6594 GCA_964626775.1 uncultured Smithella sp.
TAAAACTTGATTCCCTTTGTCAAGGCATTTTTTGTCCGTCCACCCCCGCCGCGCCTTGAGCCGGCGGTGCATCAGGCTTTTTTTCTTCCGGTTGTGAAACATTGACGGGGATGCAGCCGAATCCGGCGGGACTTTGCGGTCCTGACGAGGAATCGGGAATCGAAATTCCGGCTTCATTTCCCAGCGGTTCGCGGATGATCACCACCGTTCCGGCAATCTTGTCATGCCAGCCCTGCTTCCTTCGGTCAAAGGCAACCCAGAGGTATCCGAGGCAAAAAACCAGGCTGGAAACCAGGTAGCCGACTGATCTCAAAAACGCCGTGCCGAAGGAAATCGACTCGCCGGTGACGGACACCACCTGCAGGCCCAGCAGCCTTTTTCCGGGTGTGCGTCCTGTGGAACCGTGAAAATAGGTAAAGTAGGCGATATTGACCGCAAACGTTAGAACCCAGATCCAGGCGGTCAGCGAAGCCAGCTTGGCCGGATCCGTCATCTGGGCGACGATTGCGCTGCCGTCGCCGGACATTGCGCCCGCAATGTAGGCCACGCCTGCCACAACCCCCAGAAAGATGATCACGACGCTGACGATGAATCCGTCGATCATGTACGCAATGAAACGCCGCCAGAAGCCCGCGAATGCGTAGGTTGTCATTTCCCGCCTCCTTCCGCGACGGAGCTGAAGATGCCTTTCTCGTACTGGATGATCGACAAAATCGCCGCCGCCGCTGTTTCCACTTTTAAAATCTGCCGGCCGAGGCTAACGGAAATGAAGCCGCTTTCCCTGGCCTGATCCACTTCCTCCCGGGCGAGCCCTCCTTCCGGTCCGACCACAATAAAATAATGCGTCACGCCGGAAAACCGGTCATCGTGCAAAACGTCCCGAATTGTTTGCCGGTCCTCTTCCTCCCAGAAAATCAGTTTTCGCGCATCGGAATCCGCCCGTTTCAGCATGTCGGCAAAGGACAGGACCGGCTCCACCACGGTCACGTAGGAATTGCGCGTGCAGCGCGCCGCTTCCCGGACGATCTTTTGCCAGCGGGCGACTTTCGCCGACGATTTTTCCCCTTCGATTCTTCGGACGGATCGGGCCGCCGCCACGGGAATGACGACGTCCGTTCCCAGCTCCGCGGCCGTCTTGACGATGCCATCCATTTTTCCCGCCTTGGGAATCCCCTGGGCCAGCGTCAGGCGGATTTTCCTTTCCACCGGCGGAAAAAGCAGGCCCAGACGGACCATCACGCCGGACGCGCTGAAGTTTTCGATTTGCGCTTCAAACTCATGGCCGTAGCCGTCAAAGACACGAATGGCGTCGCCCGGTTTCAGGCGAAGAACCGTCTTCAGATACCGTAAATGATCCTCGCCGAGCACGCATTGCGAAGTGTTTTGCAGCGACTCGGAACTGTAGATTCGGGGCAACGTCAACGTCAGGCACTTTCCCGTTAAAATGATTGGCTTGCCGCCTGAAAACGATCAGGGCGGTCCGCCGATTTCCTTGCGAAGCACGCAGCAGACCCATTCTTTCTCGGTCAGCCGGCGATGCTGAACCAGGGGCGCAACCATAAAATGCTCTTCCATGGCGGGCACGTCGGCTTCAATCATCCCCGAAATAATCAGGTAGCCGCCGGGCATGAGCAGTCGCACCAGCTGCGGACGCATCTTCAGCAGCAATTTGGCCGTCAGATTGGCAATGATCAGATTGCGCGGCTGACTCATTTGCGCCGCGTCTTTGTTGCAGATTTTGATTCGGTCTTCCACCGAGTTGATCAGAGCGTTCTGCGCCGCGATTTCCGTGGCCCTGGGATCGTTGTCCACGCAAATCACATCCTGTGCGCCCATTTTGGCGGCGGTAATGCCCAGAATGCCTGTGCCGCAACCGGCGTCGAGCACCTTCCATTCGCTGATCGAACGGTCCTTCAGAATAATATCCTCTATCGCTTCCATGCACATGCGCGTGGAAGCGTGCTGACCGGTTCCGAAAGCCATGCCCGGATCAATTTCCACGACAATGTCGCGGCTGTCCGGCGCGTATCGTTCCCAGGTCGGTTTGACGACAATATTTTTGCACACGCGGATCGGCTTGAAATACTTTTTCCACTGCTCTCCCCAGTCGGGATCGGTGATGGTTTCGGAAGTAAGCGCGGGCGCGGCGGCATCCGGAAAGATTTCTTCAAGGCTTTTTAGATATTTGTGAACGGCCTTCATCCGCTTTTCGCCGCGCACATCCGCGGGGAAAAACGCATTGATGATTTCCACTCCCGCGGACTCCGGAAAATCATCGGCGCCGGGCGGCATCAGCGATTCGGAATAAACGCCCTGGGCCCCTGTTTCTTCCAGAAAATTGCTTAAGGCATCGATTTGTTCCGCGGACGCCGAAATTTGAATTTTCAACCATTTTTCGGGTTCTTTTTGCGTCATGGCCCAGCCTTCAATGAGATATTGCGAAAAGCGCTCTTTATATAGCCTGTTCTTTCAAATATATCAAGTCACCCTGGGGCACGGCCTGCGGGAACATTTTAAATGAGGCAATTCGCCGGGCAGAATTTGGCTTGACAAAAACAGGCCCCGGGCTTATTGTGCAACTGGTAATACCACCAGCCAAAAAGCCTTCAAGGAGAAGTTATGCCTGAACCCCTTATTGAACCCATCCGCACCGACAGCCTCAAAGAAATCTTTGTGCTCCGGTTTGAAGAGCTGATTCTTTCCGGAAAAATCAAAATCGGAGAGAAGCTTCCGCCGGAGCGGGAGCTTGCCCTGCAGTTGGGCGTGAGCCGCCCGGTGGTGCACGAAGGACTGGTCGAACTGGCGTCGCGCGGACTGGTCAGCCTCAAACCGCGCTTCGGCGCCACCGTAAACGATTACCGCAAGGAGGGCTCCATCGCCCTGATGGCCTCGCTGATTCAGTACCAAAAAGGGAATCTGGAACCGGAGCTTCTGGAAAGCCTGCTGCAGATTCGAATGATGCTGGAGCCGCCCTTCGCGCGACTGGCGGCCCGCAACCGGACTTCGGAGCAAATCCTGGAACTCCACGGCATTCTGGAAAAGGAGACGGCAGCCAACGGCCGGAATCCTCAGGCGCTCACGGACCTCGATTTTGAATTTCACCTGCTGATTGCGCTGGCTTCCGGCAACCGGGTTTACCCACTTCTTCTGAATTCGTTCCGGTCGGTTTACACGAACCTTTCCGGCCAGTTTTTCAGGAACACGAAAGTAACCGCCGTCGTCCACGGTTATCACAAAGAAATGATCAAAGCCGTGGAATCCGGACAGGAAGCCAAGGCAGTCTCCGTGATGAAGGCCATTCTGAACCACGGGGAAAAGCATCTTCGGGAAATGATCGGGCAGGAAAGCCTGCCCCTGTAACCTTTTTTACCGGGAGGAAACCATGAAAACCGCACTGGCAACCGAAGTTCATCTGAAAGAGCCCAAAGCATTATCCGGCCGCATCCAATGGCTTCGCGATTATTATTTCCGGGGAACGGAGCGGCCCTGGAACAATGAATTCACCTGCTGGACGACCGGAACGCCCTGGGATGTGATCTACAATGAAATGACGTTTTACATCGTGCCGGAAACCTATACGCTGCTCAACACGCTGGGCGCCTCCTATCTTCAGGCCGCGCGGCCCGTGTCGCTGCACCCGGATTTCTGGACATGGCCGCTCGTGGAACGGCGGGCCTGGTTTGTGAAGGAAGCCATCGTGAACTACGTGCCCCAGGAAATCCTGCCGGGGGATTTGCTGGCCGGCGCGAGGTTCAATATTCAAACGTCCATGTGCTTCACCAAAGAGGAAAGCAGGGACTGGCAAAAGCTGGTCAAGGGCAAAAACGGCGCAAGGGCGAAAATGAAATGGTTCCATGACCACGGATATGGAAACGCGGGCGCCACCAGCGGCCATCTGATCCCCGGCCATGAGCGGCTTCTTCGCATGGGATGGAAGGGTGTCCACGCGGAATTGCTGTCCCTGTACAATGCGCTCGGCAACGCTGAGCGGGCCGGATCAAAGGGCGCCCAGCTCCGCGCCATGATGACCGCGTCCACCATGGCGCGTGATCTGGCTGCGAAATACCGGTCGCTGTGTGAGGATCTGACGCAAAAGGAGCCGGATGCCGGTCGGGCGGCCGAGCTTCGAACCATGGCCGCCAATCTCAACCGCGTGCCGTGGGAGTCCCCGACAAACTTCTGGGAGGCCGTTCAGGCCCTCTGGCTCAACCATATGCTGGTCATGACGGACGAGAATTACCCGGGCGCGGGTGTTTCCTTCGGCCGGGTGGACCAGTATCTCTACCCCTATTACGAAAGATCAATCCGCGACGGGATGCCAAGGGAGTGGGCCAAGGAAATTCTGAAATGCTTCTGGGTCCACGCCAACACGGCGTACGACGCCATGATCCGCAACGGCAACCAGGGCATTACCGCGGGCTTCGGCCAGTTGATCACGCTTTCCGGCCTGGGGGCCGACGGACGCGACATGACCAACGATCTGACCTACGCCATGCTGGAAGTGATTGATGAAATGTCGCCCATCCTGGAACCCAAACCGAACGTGCGTCTGCACCGGAACAGCCCCGAAGAGCTCTACGACAAAATCGTGGACATGATCGAATCCAGCCAGGGCGCGCCATTCCTCTTGAATTTTGACGAGCGCTCCATGGCCGGCATGATGCTGGAGGCCAAAAAGGCGGGGCTTGCGCATCTGATCCACGAGGGCAACGTCCACGAATACGCGCCCGTCGGATGCCTGGAGAACACCATGGTCGGAAATGACCGCTCCGGAACGGTGGACAACAATCTCAATCTGCTCAAGGCCGTCGAACTTGCGATGACGGGCGGCAAAGACCTGCTGCCCTTTTATGATCCCATGACCGGAAAAACCGAAGCCATTCGGCAGGACGGCCCCCGAACACCGGACGCGGCAACAATTCAAACCTGGGAAGAATTCTGGGAAGCCTACGCCGCCCAGACGCGCTACATCATTCAAAAGTGCGTGGACCTGTATGAAACATCGGAATCCATCCGCGCCCGTTTTTTCCCCACGCCCTATCTTTCCTGCATGGTTGAAGGCTGCGCTGAAAAGGGCCTGGACGTTACGCAGGGCGGCGCCCGGATCAGCTTCACCACGCTGGAAGCCGTGACCTACGCGACTACCGTGGATTCGCTTCTCGCCGTCAAGTATCTGGTCTTTGACAAAAAAGTCTGCACGCTGCCCGAACTGGCGGACGCGCTTCGGGCAAACTGGAAGGGGCATGAAGTGCTTCAGGCCATGGCCAAGAACCGCGCCCCCAAGTACGGCCGTGACGACGATGAAGCGGATGAACTGGCTCTGCGCGTCATGCGGCTCTGGTGTGACGAAACGTGGCGGCACCGGACCCAATCCACCGGGCGCCGGTATCGCCCGGGAATGCTGAGCTGGAACTACTGGGCGGGCGACGGCTACATTATGGCGGCAAGCGCCGACGGACGAACAAAAGGCCAGTTCCTTTCCAACGCCATCTGTCCGTCCAACGGGGCGGACATCAAGGGACCGACTTCCAACGCCAACTCCGTCGGGAAAGTGCTGGGCGGCAAAGCCGAAGACGGCCGGGGCGACTGGCTGGACTATCTGAACCTTCTCCCGAACGGCGCCAGCCACACCATTACATTCAATCCGTCGATTCTGCGGGATCCGGTGCACAAGGATAAATTCAAGGCGTTTCTGAAGGGCTACACCCAGAACGGCGGCACCGCGCTGCAGATCAACATGCTGGACCCCGGCATGCTGAAAGACGCGCAGGATCATCCCGAAAACTACCGGCATCTGCTGGTGCGGATCACCGGCTACAACGCATACTTCACCACCGTGGGAAGGGAACTGCAAAATGAAGTCATTGAACGGGTCAGTCACCAGCAATTTTAAGGCGGACAGGCGATGACGCACGCCGAAGCAAAAAAGGGCCGGGTTCTGCAAATTCTCCGCATGTCCACGGAGGACGGGCCCGGCATTCGCACCAGCGTTTTTTTCAAGGGGTGTCCGCTCGGCTGCCTGTGGTGCCACAATCCCGAAAGCATCAGCTCAAAGCCCCAGGTTCAGTGGCTCAAAACAAGCTGCATCGGCTGCGGCCTCTGTGTGGAAACCTGCCCGGAAAAAGCGCTGGTGAAGACGCCGGACGGCATCATGATCAACCGCCGGCTCTGTACGGGCTGCGGTCTGTGCGCGGAAGAATGCCCCACGACCGCCATGGAGCTTCTGGGCAAAAAATGGAGCGTTCCCGATCTCGTCCGCGAGCTGGTCAAGGACCGCGTTTACTTCGAACAGTCCGGCGGCGGCGTAACCCTGACCGGCGGAGAAGCGGCCCTGCAGCACGAATTCTGCCTGCTTCTCCTGAAGGAGTTGAGAGCCAGGGACATTTCAACGGCCTTGGATACCTGCGGTCAGGCGCCGCAAAAGACGCTGGCCGCCCTTTTGCCGTATGTCGATGTCCTCCTGTATGATCTCAAGGAAATCGATCCGGAAAAGCACAAAAGCTTCACCGGCGCGGGCAACGCGAAGATTCTGGAAAACGCCGTCTTCGCTGCGCGCTTCAAAAAAGACCACCCCTATCCGAAAACACTATGGAT
>CAZVGQ010000070.1:0-5016 GCA_964626775.1 uncultured Smithella sp.
CGCCGAACCGGGCGAAAAAGAATCTTTATTTTTCCCGATGTGAAAAGTATAATCCGGCCAGATGTTTAGGAGGGCACAACATGGAAAGCCAAATAGCCAAAGCCGTTCAACTTCAATATCAACCGGTGGCGATTTTGTGGTCGGACGAAAAACCGGAAGGCGCGATGCAGTTTTCCGAAGGCAAGTGGGGGTGCGTGATGTGGCTGGCCGTTTCCGCGGCCAAGGGAAGGCCCGCCGTGGCGGGTCGAAAAACGTTCGGCTGTGTCGGCGGCGGAGTGGGGCTGGGCTTCGGCAATCAGTATCTGAATTTTCCCGGCGGTATGGAGGGGTTCTGCCATTTTCTGTCGTCGGGGAATGCCTTCCGCCCCGGCGGACCGGAGCTGGCCGAAAAGATTAAACCGTTCATGACCAAAGAGAGTCATGAAAATTTTCTGCACGGCGAAGGCTATATCAAAAATCCGGAGCTGGTGGAAAAGTTTGTTGAGAGCCTGCCGATGACGGATGTGCCGGCTGCCTATGTTGTTTTCAAACCGCTTTCCTTAGTCGACGGGGCAAAGGAAAAACCGCAGACGATTCTGTTTTTTGTCAATCCCGATCAGCTTTCCGCGCTGACGGTGCTGGCCAATTATGCCCGCGGCGACAATGAAAACGTGATCATGCCTTATGCGGCGGGCTGCCAGAATATCGGCATCTATCCTTACCGGGAAGCCCGGTCGGAAAGGCCCCGCGCGGTGGTGGGGCTCACCGACCTTTCCGCCCGCGTCTATGTGCGCAAGCAGTTGGGCGACGGCAATTTCATGACGTTTGCCGCGCCCTTTGCCCTGTTTGAAGAGATGGAGCAAAACGTTCCCGGTTCGTTTTTGCAGCGGCACACGTGGCTGAGCCTGCTCATGAGGGAGCCGTGAAGAAACAATTTTGAGGTAGCTTCTTTCCTTGAAATAGCGTAGATGGAACGATAGAAAACTCATTTTAACAGGATGAAAGGAGTCCCGTATGAATTATCTGCTGCAGCCGAAGAAGTATCAGTCCCTGATGTCCGATGAAGGTTCAAAGGCGATCATGGACAAAACCGTTGCTTTCTTTGAGAAGATGGGCAAAACGCGCATCACGGAAGATTACAACAAGAAAGTCTGGTATCGCGAATTTATTGATTTTATCGGCAAGGAACAGATCTTTGCCAAACTTCTCACCCCCAGCCAATACGGGGGAAGCGATCCGGATTGCCGTTGGGACACTGCCCGCAACAGCGAGTATAGTGAACTTCTGGCTTTTTACGGGTTGGGCTACTGGTACTGTTTCCAGGTCAGTATCCTGGGACTTGGCCCCATCTGGATGAGCCCCAATGAAAAAGCCAAGCAAAAAGCGGCCGACCTGCTTAAAAAAGGGGCGATCTTCGCCTTCGGCCTGTCCGAAAAAACGCATGGCGCGGATATTTATTCTACTGAAACCAGCCTGACGCCCAAACCGGACGGAACCTGGGCGGCCAACGGGGAAAAATACTACATCGGCAACGGCAACGAAGCGGAGATGGTTTCCACGCTGGGCAAGGTGAAGGACGGCACGGACGATTATACTTTTTTTGTCACCAATTACCGCCACAAGGCCTATGAACTGAAAAAGAACGTCATTTCCCATCAGGAATATGTTTCCAACTTCGCGCTTCATGATTATCCCATTACCGAAGACGATATTCTGTCCCGCGGGCCGCACGCCTGGGATTCCGCGCTCAACACCGTGAATATCGGCAAGTTCAACATCGGCCCGGCTTCCCTCGGCGTCGCCGAACACTGCTTTTATGAAGCCATTACCCATGCTGCAAACCGCGTTCTTTACGGCATTCCCGTGACCGCCATGCCGCATGTGAAGAAGAATTTCATGGATGCCTGGCTGCGGATTGTGGGCATGAAGCTCTACCAGCGCCGGGCCACCGACTATTTCCGCAACGCCAACGCGCAGGACCGTCGCTACCTGCTGTACAATCCCACCAGCAAAATGAAGGTGACGCTTCAGGCCGAGGACGTGATCAATCTTCTGTGGGAAGTCATTGCCGCCAAGGGGTTTGAAAAGGACACCTATTTTTCTCTCGGCGCCAGCGATATTCGGGGGCCTTCCAAGCTGGAGGGGACGGTTCACGTCAACGTTCAACTGATCCGCAAGTTCATGAAGAACTACTTCTTCAACGCTGCCGCTTATCCTCCGGTTGCGCCTGATTTCTCCCTGAAGGATGATCTGTTTCTCTTCAATCAGGGACCGACCAAAGGCCTGGGGTCTGTTCAGTTCCATGACTACAAACCGGTTTTCGAAGCGAATAAGCAGCTTCCCAATGTGGCCATTTTCATAAAACAGATTGAGCTGTTCCGGGAATTGCTGGAGAAAGCCGGTCCGGACAAGGCTCAGGATATGGATCCGCTGTTTTCTCTGCCGCTGGGAGAGATGTTCTCCATCGTGGTCTATGGTCAGCTGATTCTGGAACAGGCTAAATTTGACAATATCGATCCCGACGTGCTCAATCAGATCTTTGATTTCATGGTGCGCGATTTTGCCCGGTTCGCCCTGCAAATCTACGGCATGCACAACACGAAAGACGAACAGCGCGCCTACTGCAAGGAAATCATGCTGATCAAGGCCCAGGGAGATGACGCCCAGTATGAGCGGGTCTGGAAGGAATATGTTTCTGTTCTGAACGGTGAATACGCGATGAATGAATAGGCGGGGATTTTCAGGATCAGCGCCTCGTTTTTAAGAAAGAAAGGGAGAGAAGGGATTGCTTCTCTCCCTTTTCTTGTTCAACAGGATTTTTATGGAAGAAAGACGTGATTTTGACCCGTTTCGGTTTATATGTTCCGTGTGGACAATTTATCGAAAAGCCTTTTGACGTCATGCTCTTACAAAATCATTGCCTGCCTTCCGAAGGTATGATAGCGTTCTTGCCCAATTACTTGCTCGATTCAATAGCATGGGCTGCGGGAGCTTGACATGAGGATACGGGTTCTGGGTTGCCACGGTTCGCAGTTGCCGAATCACAATACGACCAGTTTTCTGCTGGGGAAAAACATCCTGATCGACGCAGGCGCCATCACGCAGGTCCTGACGCTTCGCCAGCAGCTTCTCATCGATTACATTCTGGTCACGCACGCCCACCTGGACCATGTGCGCGACATCATGTTTCTCGCGGACAATCTCTGTTACGCGAAGCGAAAGAACCCCCTGAGAATTTGCAGCAGCCGGGGGATTCTTGAAAGCATTCACCGCCATCTTTTCAATAACGTTATCTGGCCTGATTTTTCCAGAATCCCCAGCGCTAAAAACCCCTTGATTAAATTTGAGATTCTCTCTCCCGGCCGGCAAAAAACATTGGGCGATTGGCGGGTGCGGGCCATTCCTGTTCATCATACCGTGGAAACCATGGGGTTTCTGATGGCGTCGCGGGGGAAGGAGGCCCTTTTCCTCGGTGATACGGGGCCCACCCACGAGGTGTGGAAAGCCGCCGGGGCCGCAAAAGGCCTTCGGGCGATTTTTGTGGAAACGTCTTTGCCTGCCGGAATGCAACGCCTTGCGGACAAAACGGGTCATCTCACGCCGCGGACGCTTGCGGCGGAGCTGACGAAATTGAATGGCGCGATACCCGATATTTATCTTTATCATATGAAGCCAAGGTATTCGGGAATTATCCACCGCGAAGTTGCATCGATTCCGGAAGGAAAAATTCACATCATCAAAGATGGTCAGGTTATTCATATTTAATTTACCGGCAATCCCATGAACTCCTTGAATCCCGGCGCATATCTTTCCGGCCTGAATATCGATGTCATGCGTTTCGGGCTGGAGGCGATCACCGGGCTCTTGAAGCGGTTTGGCTTTCCCCAGAATGATTATTTCACCCTGCTGATCGGAGGCACCAACGGCAAAGGATCAACGGCCGCGATGACCGCTTCCATTCTCAAGGAGGCGGGCTTCCGGACCGGACTGTACACGTCTCCTCATCTGGTGGATGTTCGGGAGCGGATTGTGCTGGACGGAAAAAAGATTCCCGGACGCGATTTGGGCCGCATTCTGTCGGAAATTCAGGCCAAAGCCTGCGAGCCCGTATCCTACTTTGAAGCGCTGACCGCGGCGGCGTTTATTTATTTTCAGCGGGCGCAGGCGGACATTGCGGTGACGGAAGTCGGGCTTGGCGGCAGGCTCGACGCGACCAACGTCTGCCGTCCGCTGGTTTCCGTCATCACCAATATCGGACTTGAGCACACGGCTTATCTGGGCCGCACGCTGACGGCGGTGGCCGAAGAAAAGGCCGGAATCATCAAACAGGGAGGAGTCTGCGTTACCGGCGTCACGCAGAAGAGGGTGGCGGATCATCTGGCCTCCATCTGCCGCCGGAAAAAAGCCCAATTGTACCGTCTGGGAAAGGACTTTGAAATCATCAGGCGAAACGACAAGACGGTCGACTATTTCGGGATCAACCGGAAAATCAGCGGGCTTCGCGTTGCGCTTGCGGGAGGCCACCAATTGGCCAATGCGGCGCTGGCTTTGGCGGCGCTGGAAATTGCTGAAGAAAGCGGCATGAAGATTGATGACGCGGCCATCCGCGCCGGGTTGAGAAAAACGCGCTGGGAAGGCCGGATGGAAATTCTCCGCGTCAAACCTCTTTTTTTGCTGGACGGCGCGCATAATCCTTCCGGCATCCGGGCTTTATGCCGCGCACTGCGGGAAAATTTTTCCTGCCGGCGTTTGATTCTGATTTTTGCCGTTTTGGCGGATAAGGATTACCGGAGCATGCTGCAAAAGATCGCGCCTTCGGCTGCTGTCACGATTTTGCCGCCGCTGGCGACCGGGCGAGCCGTGCCTCCGGAGCGGCTCGCCGGTTTGATGAAAAAAATGGGCTTTCAAACGGTTGTGGCGGGAACAGTCGATGAGGCGGTTCATTTGGCGCTGGGGATGGCGGAAGAAGGGGATATGATCTGTGCGCTCGGCTCCCTTTATCTTGCGGGAGAGGTAAAACAGTCGTTTCATCAAATG
>CAZVGQ010000070.1:5116-6497 GCA_964626775.1 uncultured Smithella sp.
CTTTACGAGGCCCAGGGCAACGTTGTGATCACTTACGGCGACGGTGTCCTGACCGCCGCCAGCGCCGAATATAACCGCAAAAACAATCTGGCGACCGCCCGGGGCAATGCCCTGCTTCGAATGGCCCAGGATTCGCTTGCAGGCGATAAAATCGTGGTCAACGTAGAAGATAAAACCGGCGTGGCTTACAACTCCAAAGCCTTTTACGCGCGCAATCATTTCTACATTCGAGGCAGCAGAATCGAAAAAACGGGCGAGAACACCTATTTTATCGAGGAGCCGGTGGCGACCACCTGCGACGGGGAACGGCCGGACTGGGAAATTGCCGGACGTTCAATGAACGTGACGCTGGAAGGATATGGATTGATGAAAGACGCGCAGCTGAGAGCAAGGCATTTGCCGGTCTTCTATACGCCGCTCGTCGCGTTTCCCGCCAAAACCAAGCGCCAGTCGGGATTTCTTTTCCCCTACCTCGGCTATTCGAAGGATAAAGACGGCATCGATATCGAAGTTCCCTTTTTCTGGGCGATCAATCCCCAGACGGACGCAACATTCTTTTCGCGTTACATGGAAAAAAGAGGCTACAAACAGGGCATTGAGTTCCGCTATTATGCCGGCGGCAAGTCTTTCGGCACCCTATACGGCGACTTTATGGAGGACAACAAGCATGTCACGGAAACCGCCGCGGTCGGCAACCAGAGCCGGGACTGGCAGGGAATGCACCGCCGCTGGTCTTATTATCTGAATCATCAGACGAATTTTGACTCGCAGTTTTATATTCGGACGGACTTACGGCGCGTTTCCGATGCCTGGTATTTCCGGGATTTCAATGCCCACAACTACTATCTGTCCAATTACTCCACGACGGAGCTGGACCCGTTTCGAAAGGTCCCTTTTCAGGGCAATGAATCTCTGCCGTCTCTGGAATCGTCCGCCCGGATCTATAAAGGGTGGAACAATTTCAGCCTGATGGCCCGCGTCAGCTCCACGGACGACTTTTCAGCCGTCAATAACGACCGGACGCTGCAGCAATATCCGGAAATCGTTTTTACGGGCATCAAGCAGCAGTTTCTTTCAACCCCCCTGTATTACGAAGTTGCGGGCAACTATGATTATTTTTATCGGGGTGAAGGGCAAAAGGGGCATTATCTGGACATCGCGCCGACGATTTCCCTGCCTTTCAACATCTCCCGATATGCGAAGGTTACCCCTCAAATCACCTTGCGGGAGATTTACTGGAACCGCGATGATGCGCAGGCCAATTCCGACAACAAAAGCGGCAACCGCACCGTGTATAACGCAGGTCTGAGCGTCAGCAGCCGGATTTCACGCGTGTTTGCGGTCAAAATTCAAAACTGGGACAAAATCAAACATGAAATCA
>CAZVGQ010000071.1:0-6444 GCA_964626775.1 uncultured Smithella sp.
GTCCTGCCATTTTCCCCGGACGTTGGGATCGCCGACCAGATAGGACAGCCCCGGAATTTTCAATTCCCGGCCGGTGAGCGACTGCGTAAGGACGCAGACATTGTGCCCCTGGTCTATGAGCTTTTTCGTCAGGTAGGTACCGACAAAACCTGTTCCCCCCGTCATGAAAACTTTCATGATTCACCCCCGCCAATCAACGGCAGCACCTTGTCGATGGTAAAGTAAATCAGAAATTTCTCTTCGGCCGGATCCTTGCCTTCCACGTCCCTGTGCTTTCTCCTGCGGATTTCGCCGATGAGCGGCGAGTCTTTCTCTTCCCTGGTTTTGGTGAGATACAGCCGTTTGCCTTTGTAGGAGCCGTCTTCCTTGAAAAGATAGACCGCGTAGGGGTTGCTTTGCAGGTTGGCGCGGGTGAGCCGGTTGCGGGTGATAAAAGCCACGGTTCGTTCATCCATGAAGTGAGGACGACCGTAAATGGCCGCGTTCACTTTTCCCCCGGAATCGGAGGTGGAAAGAACGCCGATCCCCCGGGCGTTTTCAAAATATTCGTCGAGCTGCATGATTCCTCCTTTGATTTTCTCCTATTTTCAAGTAAATTAAGCCATCCGAAGCGGAATGTAAAGGTAAGAAGATGAAAAAATGGATTTCGCTTTTTGTCCTGCTCTTGGCCGGGTGCGCCGGTCTGCCCCCGGGCGTGACGCCCGTGGAAGGTTTCCAGTTGGAGAGATACCTGGGCAAGTGGTATGAAATCGCGCGGCTGGATCATTCCTTTGAGCGGGGGCTTTCATCCGTTTCAGCCGAGTACAGCCTGCGGCCCGACGGCGGCGTGCGGGTGGTGAACCGGGGCTATGCGGCAGGAGATGGCAAATGGAAAGAAGCCGAGGGCCGGGCGTATTTTGTGAACCGCCCCGATCAGGGATTTTTGAAAGTTTCCTTCTTCGGCCCGTTTTACGGCTCCTACGTGATCTTGGAATTGGATCGGCAAAACTACGGTTGGGCGCTGGTATGCGGACCCGACCGGTCCTATCTGTGGATTCTGGCGCGCAGCACGAATCTGGAAGCCGAAACGACGAAACGGCTGATCGCCAAAGCCGCCGAGCTGGGTTTTGAGACGGACCGGTTGATTTTTGTGCGGCACGGCCAACAATAAATCAGGAGAAGCGTGATGGCACTTCATATTTTAGGAATCTCCGGCTCCCCGGTAAGAAAAGGCAATGTGGAAACCTTTTTGAATCTTGCCCTGGAAGGATTGCCCCAAAAAGAAATAAAACGGGAAGTGGTGCATCTATCAGGCCTGAAAATACGCGACTGCGTTCACTGTAATTTCTGTCTGACCCGGCAGGAACCGGGCCGCCACTGCTCTATCAAAGACGACGCCCAACCGATTTTTGAAAAAGCGGAAGCGGCGGATATCCTTTTGCTGGCGAGTCCCGTGTATTTCATGCGTTCCTCCGCCCGGATGGCCGCGCTGCTCGACCGGTTCCGTGTTTTTGTCTTCGGAAACCTGACGGGCGGAAAAATGAAAAACAAAATAGGTGTGAGCATGGCCGTCTCCTGGCTTCGGAATGGCGGCCTGGAGACCACGCACCTCGCACACATCCTGGAGTTTCTGACGCTGGAAATGATTCCGGCGAGCGTCCACCAGGGCATAAGCCCTCTGGGCGCGTCGGCCTTCGCAAGCGCCAACGGTTCCGGCGGCTTTGATCCGAACATTCGACTCGGCATCGAACACGACGAGGCAGGCCTGCAGTCGGCGAGGCTGATCCTCCAGCGGGCCGTCGAACTGGCCAGGCTGGTGCGTAAATAATCCAGGATCAATTCTCTTGTCGCCAGATTCCAAAAGCTCCGCATCCGCGCCAAAGGAAAGAATCCATTTTTTCACATCATGCCAGCCGGAGGAGTTCATGGTCAAAAATAGCAGAGCCGTCGTCACAAATTTTCATCTGCTGATTTCTGCACCACCTGCGCACCCGGATATACGGAGCCTCTGAAGACCGGACCTGCCGCAAAGGTTTATTGGTGTTTCTCTCTTTTTTTCTTGACAGTCAAAACCATGCCTCCTATAGTTTGCCGCGACTGCTTCTCAGGAAAGATGCACCCATGGTAACTATTGACAGACGCGATGCATTGCTTGTTGTTGATGTGCAGAATGATTTTTTGCCCGGAGGCGCGTTGGGGGTCAGAAACGGCGACCGGATCATTCCGGTGATCAATCGGATATCCGGTTTTTTTGCAACACGAGTCTTTACAAGAGACTGGCATCCCCCCAACCACATGAGCTTTTCCAGAAATCCGCAATTTCTGGATCAATCTTGGCCCCCCCATTGTATTCAAAATACCTGGGGTGCACAGTTTCATCCCGACTTGACAATCGGCCAAGAAGACCGGATTGTCACCATAGGGGATAATCCCCTGGAAGAAAACTACTCAAGTTTTCACAATACGGACCTGGAGGCGGAGTTACGCCATCAGAACATCCGTCGGATTTTCATTGCCGGTCTGGCCACGGATTATTGCGTTTTGACCTCCGCCATGGACGGTCGGCAAGCCGGTTTTGATGTGTTGGTCCTGGAAGATGCCGTTGCGGGTGTGGATGTTCCCCCGGGAAGCGCGGCTCGGGCTCTGCAAACCATGCGTGATAGCGGTGTCCATATCCTTTCCACCGGCGATTTGGTGTTATCCAAAACTTATTGAAAGCATATTTTCAGCACCGGGATTTCTCGGATCTCGATCCTCAATCTTGCATCCAAAGCCGGTACACCGGAACCGTCCGCCAGACCCCGAACCGGATTAATGGCCCCCTCCCGGATTTGGGGAAAAGGATGAAGAAAATGGAAACCCGTTTAATCCTGCTTTGGCGGGGCGAGAGTTGCTTCTCCGTTGCTTGCTGCGATATAACAATGTTCATTTCATACCTCGACAGCTTGCTGCGAAGCGGTTGATTCATGGCCACATAGCCGGCAATATTTCCGGCGCCCTATATCATCCGGGCGTCGTTTCAAACTCGTTTGATGATATGCGAAAGCGGATGCGGCACCCGTGAGGTCGAACCATTCAGGCGAGCCATCAGGAACGCCGCTGAAGAAACAAGCGGATTCACAGGCACGTACGAAAGAGGATCTACCTTCATCAGATGAAACATGGCTTCAACGGTAGCGCATAGATTATTGCATTCGCCGCTTAAATATACCTTATTCCGTCCCAACCGTTTGATGAGCTTTTCGGATACTTCTTCGATCGCGCAATGCCCGGCGATAAGAACTCTGCCGTTTACCTTATCCATCGCGGATGGATCGTGACCTTTTCCCAAAACCAACGTCCAACCGCCCTTGCCGGCATTGTCCATATACATCGTTTGCATTACGCAGAGCGGATTATTCAGGCAACCTTCCCGGCAAACAAGTTTGTTCCCTTGAATTACTGTCACATCAGGCGGAAATTCCGGATAAAGGTCCCAGGGGTAGTGCCCATTTGTCGGCATATCACCGATAAGGTCAATTTTTTCAAGGCTGGCGATGTCGCCCGAAAGTTCAATATCCTGCGGCCCTCTTACCCCATCTGAGAAGCCGCGTTCAATCGCAATTTTGAGGTGGGGTACATCGTCAACATTCAGTCCAAAAACACGGGCACCGGCAATATCGGCGGCAACCACATTTTTACCGGCAATAAGCACACGGAAAGGCCGTACCTGTTTATCGGCAAGCGCAGTGGCAAAATAATGACCGTGAATCGTTCCTTCAACGCCTTCAATCAGCGTCACATCAGGTCTGATGTAACCGAGCACATCGACCAGCTTTTGCGGCAAATTATAGTTATGGTCTAAACCCCGGCATTTCTGCATCGGGAAGCCCCACTGGTTTTTAACGCCCAGCGTCACAACGCCCATGGAATGAGTTTTCAGTTTCGGTACATTGATATACAAATGACGGTCCCGCTCTTCTATCAGCCGCATAACCGTCTCGGGCATTTCAAAAGATGTCAAATCGTAGCCATCGGGGTTATTGATTCCGACAGGCCCGCGACCGGTAAATGGCAGAGACCGGCTTTTCTCTTCATCGAGATATATCGGCTTTGCGCCCGTTTCACGGCAAAGCCTTGTATATCCTGTGGCGCCATATACCAACCTTGTATAGTTTGCCTGCGTCGAGTTTTCGAAAAGATATATTTTCTTCGCACCGGCTTTCTTCCAATACAAAATGATTTCCCGAAGAACCTCAATTCTGGTGTGACTGTATGCTTTTGCATCAACCGCATTGGGTTTTATAAAAACTTCACCACTCGATTTCAGCAACGATGCCCCACCCAATTCATCAAAGATGGCTGTAACAGCCTTGCCGATATCACTCACCAGGGCGCTGTTCAGTGGCAGGTAATTTGTAAAACTTTTATTCTGATGGCTGGAGAGAAGCTTTTTAAAGACAACCTGTGTTTTCATTTTTGCCTTTTTGATTTTACTCACAAAGTTTTTTTTAATAAGATTACTCTACGCCCATGGGATGACGGCTACAACCGGCCGGATTGGCCGCCCCGTTTTCCCGTCAGTTTACCCTGGTCAACTGAAATCTGACCGTTAACCAGCAAATACATCACACCTTCCGAATAAACGCCGCGGTTTATATAATCGGCCTTTTCCTTTAATTTATTCAGGGCGATCACCGCGATGTCCGCATAATTCCCGACCACAATCGTGCCCCGACCCTTGAGTTTGAACTTCGCGGCTGGCAGTGAGGTCATGGAACGGATGACGTCATTTAGTGACATCAGTTTCTCTTCGAGCGAGTATTTCCTGATCTTATATGGAAAACAACCGAAAAATCTGGGATGCGGTGAATCGGCAGGGGCAAAAACGGCAAAGCCGTCGGAAGCCGTAAAAACATAATCGTGCGGCATGATTTCCCTGTTGATTTGGTCGTTGATTTCGTGAAAGAGCGCGAAAGGCGCCGGCTCCAGGCAGGAAAGGTCAACATAGACCTCAGCCGGACTTTTTCTTTCCATTTCTGCAATCTCCCTAATGGTCTTGTTGTGGTATTTTTCCGGCCCGGAGATGAGCATGATCTTCTCTGGGCCAAGGAACCGAAAGATTCTTTTTGTCTCATTTTTCATCTCGGCCTTGCCCTCGGGTGTTTTGTATTTCTTATTCACACCAAGACCTGTCTTGAATTTATCCGGCAAGCGGTAGGAGATAATGCCATATCCCTGATCGTATGGATGCTGGTCAGCTGTAATATCCACCCCCTCGGCACGAGCCTGCTCAATCAGGCCATACATCTGTTTTGCCTGAACGTTTCCCCAGGGAAGATTGAGCTGAATATGCGAGATATGAACGGGAATATCGGCGCGTTTGCCGATCTCAATGGTTTCCTTGATCGAATTGATCACTCCGGGCAGACCGTTCTTGTGCATTGTGCCGGTTTGGTCCCGGATATGGGCAACATAAAGGCCGCCGTATTTCTTGACAACCTTGCTTATCTCAACCAGTTCGTCGGTGGTGGTAAAACAGTCTGGTGCGTATTCCAGGCCCACGGAAATGCCCAATGCACCGCTTTGCATTTCTTTTTCCACTATTTTTTTAAGAGAATCAAGCTGCTGCGTTGTCAGGGTTGTTGGCTGGTTATCACCGAAAAGCTGGTTTCTTACCATACCGTAGGGAATCAGGTGATAAACATTGCTGCCGAATTTTACGGAATCAATCAGGCCCAGCCACTGGTTGATGTCCCTGAAGCCTCCACCGCAAAGCCCGGTAACGATGGTTGTGACACCTTGAGTCAAATAATTATGATTGTTCTTCCATTCAGGAGTTATCATGGAAAGATCGCCAGCGTTGCCTGTTACAAGCCAGGCCATGAGAATGCTAATATCTGTGTGGTTATGCACATCAATAAATCCGGGCGTAACGATCATGCCCTGGGCATTAATTATTTTCCTGGTTGAACCGGTCAAATTTTTTCCCACGGCCACAATCTTATCATCCCGCACTCCCACATCCTCGACCACCGGTCCGGAGGTGCTTCCGTCATAGACCAATCCATCTTTGATTAAGACATCATATGTGTCAGGAGTTTTGTTGTTTTGGCAACTAACGGGGATCAAGACCATAACAGCCAAGGCCAAAATAATCATGGAAGTCATTACTTTTTTCATCTGATAAATCCTCCCCGTTGTTCCATAAACTATATGTGCCCACTGTATTCGCTCTGCGTATTGCTTCAAAAGGCGACGCTTCATCCATACCTGTCACCCATGACCTGCTTAACTGATTGTTGAATGTTGCTTCCCGTACAGCTTGAAAAAATCCGGATACAAGACACCCTAATGGACTTTAGCTTGAACTTTCTGGTAAGAGCCGACTTTTATTAAAATTATTATAAGAATCAATGTTCTGTATGTCAACGGAAATTAACAGGGAAATGAACAGGGAGATCAGTCCAGTGGACTCACTACGCT
>CAZVGQ010000072.1:0-6267 GCA_964626775.1 uncultured Smithella sp.
GGGCGTGAATCGCCGCCAGCATGCTGACCGCGGTTTCCACCTGGCTTTTAATCAGTGCGTCTTTGGCGCCGTCCGAAAGCGCCGGCGTCTGCGCCGCAACCGACATACAAAAAACCATACTCAGCAACCCTCCCAAAACCGTCAACCAGACCTTGCGCATATTTCCTCCTTGATAAGATGAATTTCGCTGCAAAGGCTCAACGCCTTCCTTACGCCTGATGTTGCCGGCTTCGCCGGCGCGCCTCGCCCATGACGCTTGCGGCCAGCATGGCTTGCAGGACTTTCTCCGGCGTGACGCCGCCCGCTTCGTGATGAATGCACTCCCCGGGAGCGCAAGCCTTACAGGCTGCTTTGTAGATCATCTCGCGGCTTGCATCCGCCAGACCGATGTCGGAAAATGTCGTCGGCAGGCCGATTGCTTCACAAAAATCATAAACGGTTTGCATTTCGTCCGGCGCGGCATCCGCCAGGTGCAGACCGGCCAGGACGCCGAAGGCGACTTTTTCGCCGTGATAAAAGGCGTGGGTTCCGGAAAGCGCGGTCAGGCCGTTATGAATGGAATGGGCCGCCGCCAATCCCGAGCTCTCAAATCCCAGGCCGGAAAGCAGAATGTTTGCTTCAACGATGTGGTTTAGGGCCGGTGTGACAATATGCTGCTCAGCGGCCAACTTTGCAGCGGGACCGTATGAAAGCAGCGTATCATAACAGAGTTTGGCCAGATGCAGACCCGCCAGCGTGCTCAATCCGCCGCACTCATTGGGAGATTGCGTGCGGTGGCAGGACCGGGCTTCAAACCAGGTGGCCAGCGCGTCGCCCATGCCGGAGATCAAAAAACGCGCCGGCGCCGCGGCAATCACACCGGTATCCACCAGCACGATTTGCGGATTCATTTTCTGATACAAGACGGATTCAAAGGTTCCCTGCTCCGAATAAAGGACGGCGCAGCCGCTGCAGGGCGCGTCGGTCGAGGCGATGGTGGGAACAATCATCACCGGAAGGCCCGCGCGGTCGGCGGCGATTTTGGCGGTGTCGATGGCCTTGCCCCCGCCCATGCCGACCATCACATCCACCTGCTCGCGGCGAAGGACGTCCGCCAGCCGGCTCAATTCCTTTTCGCAGCATTCTCCGGAAAAAGGTTCGATAAGGATCCCGCGGGTTTTGAAATTCTCCCGATCAGGAGCCAGAATTTTGCTTTGAGCGGAGGAAGAGGCCAGGATCAGCCCCTTTTTACCGAAAGGGCCGATCCAGTCGGGCAGTTGCGCGAGTACGCCCTCGCCCTGAATGTATTTTCCGGGAAAAACCGCTTTTAAAAACATGAGATCGCTCCTTTGTCATGGATGGGACCGCCGGCCGATTATGTGTTACACCAGAGGCTCCGGAAAATCAAATAATCCTGATTGAATACCGAAACAAATTGTGTTTAGAAACAACGGAGCCACACAGGAAGATACCATGAAACAGCCATCCAGACCGGTCGAGATTGATTTCAATTCCGAATTCCAGCGGGCGATTGCGCTCATGGAAGATACGCGGAAAAACCTCCTGATCACCGGCCGGGCGGGAACGGGAAAGTCAACGCTGCTCAAGTATTTCCGTGATACCACCCGAAAAAAAGCGGTGATTCTGGCGCCGACCGGCGTGGCGGCGGTCAATGTTGAAGGCCAGACGATCCATTCCTTTTTTCATTTCAAGCCGAACGTCACGCCGGCGTCGATCAAACGAAAGAAAAAAGGGGAAAAGTACCGGCCGACCCTCTATCAAAAGCTGACCTCCATCGTCATTGACGAAATTTCGATGGTGCGCGCCGATCTGCTGGACTGCGTGGATAAATTTCTGCGCTTCAACGGCCCCACCGATAAACAGCCGTTCGGCGGCGTGCAAATGATTTTTATCGGCGATCTGTATCAGCTGCCGCCGGTTGTCTCATCGACGGAGCGCGACATTTTCAAAAGCCATTACCCGACGCCCTATTTCTTCAGCGCAAAAGTCTTTGATCAGTTGAACATCGAGTATGTCGAGTTGGAAAAAGTGTACCGGCAGAAGGACGATGAGTTTGTCCGGCTTCTCAACACGATTCGCAACCGCTCCGTGACGGATGACGATCTGGCACGGTTTAATTCGCGATGTGACCCGCTCTTTGAAGCGCCTCCCGGCTCCTTTTATCTGTCCCTCACCAGCACCAACGATCTGGCCGACGCGATCAATGAAAAGCGGCTGGCCGAACTGCCGGGAAAAATCTGGAAAGCCAGGGGACAAATCGAAGGTGATTTCGGCAAGGAATACCTGCCGACCACCGCGGATTTGAAGCTGAAAAAAAACGCGCAGATCATGATGCTCAACAATGACCCTTACGGCCAGTGGATCAACGGCACCATCGGCAGGATTCGCAAATTCGAATCCGATGACGACGGCGAGGACGTGATTGTGGCTGAACTGGACAACGGCGATACGGCGCGCATCTCACCCTACATCTGGAAAATCTACCGGTTTTTCCTGAAAAATGAAGAGCTGCGCTCGGAGGAGGTCGGATCTTTCCGGCAGTATCCGGTGCGTCTGGCCTTTGCCGTCACCATTCACAAGAGCCAGGGGAAAACCTTTGAAAACGTCGTGATCGACGTGGGGCGGGGCACCTTTGCCCACGGGCAGATGTACGTGGCGCTGTCGCGCTGTACGACCCTCGACGGCATTGTCCTCAAAAAACCTCTTCTAAAGAGCCACATTCTGATGGACTGGCGCGTAGTGAAATTTCTCACCAATCTTCAGTACGCCCGGGCCGCCAAAACCTTCAGCCGCGAGGATAAAATGAGGTTGATTGAAGCGGCGATTGCCGAAAGGAAAAATATCGAAATCCTTTACCTCAAAGGTCAGGACGAAAAATCGCGCCGGACGGTGAGGCCCCTGTTCATGGGAAACATGGAATACAAGGGCTATCCCTACCTCGGCCTCGAAGCCTTCTGTGTGGAGCGGAGGGAAAAGAGAATTTTCAACGTGGACAAGATTCTGGAAATCGAAGCGGGGAAGTAAGCGGGGAACAAAGGGAATCCAACGCTTTTTTGCGAACCGAATCCGCCGACCGAGGGGATTGACCATGGCAAAACAAATTTTCATCGTCGATGACAACCCGAATAATCTTTACCTGCTGGCCAGCATATTGCAAAGCCGGGGGTGGGACGTCCGCGAGGCGGAAAACGGCAAAAACGCTCTGGAGATGATCCGGATTCAACCGCCGGACCTGATCGTTTCGGACATCCTGATGCCCGTCATGGACGGCTACACCCTGTGCCGGGAATGCAAGGCAGACCCGAGATTGAAATCCATCCCTTTCGTTTTCTATACCGTCACCTATGCCGAACCGAAGGACGAAACCTTTGCCCTGAGTCTCGGAGCGGACCGATTTCTGCTCAAGCCCCAGGAGCCGGAAATCCTGATCGGCATCCTGAAAGAGTTGCTTCATGATGACAAAGCGGCTTTACCCAAAGCGGAAGGACCTCTGGGGGCAGACATGGAGTTTTTCCGGCAGCACAATGCGGCTCTCTTCCGCAAGCTCGAAAAGAAAATGCAGGATCTGGAAACGGCCAATCAGGAGCTTCGAAGGCAGGAAGATTTCTACCGGCAGAGTTTCGAACATATCACCGATGTCATTTTTATCCTGGACAGTGATTTCAGGATCATCAGCATGTCTTCGAGCGTGGAAAAAGCGCTGGGATACAAACCGCGGGAATTCATCGGCCGGTCCGTTGGCGACCTGGGAAATATTCTTCCCGCGGAGTCGCTGGAGATTGCCTTGGAGCACATCGGCCTGGTTTTCAAGGGGAACATTCTTCCGGCAACCATTTACGAGTTCAGGGACAGGAATGGAGCCGTAAAGTTCGGCGAAGTGAGCGGTTCTCCCGTCATCCGCGACGGGAAAGTGGCCGGCATGGTTGCCGTCGCCCGGGACATCACCGAACGAAGACAGGCGGAGAAGGCGCTGCGGGAAAGCGAAAAGCAATACAAGCTCTTGACGGAAAAGATGGCCGACATCGTCTGGATCTCGGATATGAATCTGAAAACGATCTACGTGACACCCTCCGTTCAAACCGTGCTGGGATTCAGCCAGGAAGAGCGAATGCATCAGACGGTCGAACAGCAACTCGTGCCGGAGTCCCTCTCCTACGGACTGGAAGCCATGGCGGCGGAACTCGCCCTGGAGGAACAGGGACGGGGGGATCCGAAGCGGCAGGCGACGCTTCTTTTGGAATACTACCACAAAGATGGCTCCACCCGCTGGATGGAAACGATCATCAGCGGTCTGCGCGATGACCGGGGTGTTCTGACCGGTCTTCACGGCGTCTCCCGGGACATCACCAAACGCAAAAAAGCGGAAGAAGCGCTCAGGCAGAGCGAAAACAAATACCGCCTGATCGCGGAAAACACAGCCGATCTGATCATGATCCTGGACATGAACCTGCGTTTTACCTATGTGAACCGGACCGTCCTGAGGCTTCGCGGCTTAACCGTCGAGGAGGCGATGGAACAGACGCTGGACGAGGTCCTGAATCCTGAATCCCTGAATCTTGCCCTTGAAGTGTACCGAAAAGAAATAAAGATGGAGGAAGACCCTGCGGTAAATCCCCACCGGCAGCGGATGGTGGAATTGGAGCTTTACAAAAAGGACGGATCGACGGTTCGAATGGAAGTCAATCTTTCCTTTTTGCGCGACGCAAACCAAAGACCGGTTCAGATTATCGCCGTCGGGCGCGACGTAACCGAACGCAGGAGAGAGGAACAGGAAAAGCGAAAACTGGAGGAACGCCTGCACCGGGCGGAGAAAATGGAGGCCCTGGGGCAGTTGGCAGGAGGAGTGGCCCACGATCTGAACAATGTGCTGGGGGTTTTGTCCGGCTATTCGGAACTGCTCCTTCTGGAGCTTCCCGAAGAGAACAAAACCAGAAAACACGTGGAAAAGATCCTCCAGTCCACGGAAAAAGGCGCTGTGATCATTCAGGATCTTCTTACGCTGGCCCGGCGGGGAGTCGCTGTCTCGGACATCGTGAATCTCAATGGGATTGTTGACAGTTTTCTGAAAACTCCCGTTTTTGAAAAAATAAAGGGCGGCCATCCCCGGGTAATCTTTCGGACGGAGTGCGACCCCACCCTTCTCAACATCAAAGGCTCGCCCGTTCATCTGGAAAAGACCCTCATGAATCTGGTGTTAAACGCGGCGGAGGCCATTGCCGAAGCCGGCGAGGTCGTCATCCGGACGGAAAACCGCTACGTGGACAAAATCCTGATCGGTCATGAAGAAGTTCGGGAGGGGGATTACGCCCTGCTGACCGTGTCGGATACGGGCACGGGAATTCCGGCGGAGCATCGGGAGAGAATCTTTGAGCCGTTTTTCACCAAGAAGACGATGGGGTGGAGCGGAACGGGACTGGGTCTGCCGATTGTCTGGGGAACCGTGAAGGACCAGAACGGGTATATCGACATGCAAACGAAAGAGGGAAAGGGAACAACCTTTACCCTTTACTTCCCCGTGACCAGACAGGAGCCGGAAGCGCCGCAACAAAAGACGCCCCCGGAGGACTATCGGGGGCGCGGGGAACTGATTCTGGTAGTGGATGACATTGCCGAGCAGCGGGAAGTAGCTTCCGGTCTGCTCCGAAAGCTGGGCTACACGGTCGAGACCGTTCCCGGCGGGGAGGAGGCGGTACAATTTCTTCGGGAGAGGCAGGCGGATCTGGTGCTGCTGGACATGATCATGTCGCCGGGGCCGGACGGTCTGGAAACGTACCGGAGAATTCGCGGGGTCAATCCGCGGCAGAAGACGATTCTGGTCAGCGGATATTCTGAAACGGACCGTTTGCTGACGGCGCAGCAGCTCGGTGCGGGCGCCTATGTGAAAAAACCCTATGTGATGGAAACCATCGGCCTGGCGATCCGGCAGGAACTGAAACGGTAAGACGGCAAAAAGCGGACTTCACGCTTCGCCGCGCCGCTATTTCATAAAAATTGATCCGACAATCGGGGCAAAGTAAAAAGCGGACAGGATCAAAACCACGGCGCCCGCTCCGGAAATCAGCCGGTCGATTTCCGCCATCGTCAGGCCGCGGCCCGTCTTCGGTGTTTTGCGCGTTGCCGTCGCAAACGATTCCCGACTCAATCTGACGCTTTGATGCCCGTTTATAACGCCGGACAATGCAGAAACACCCATGATCGCGCGCATTTTTTTACTCCCTGTTTTCTGATCCGGGTTACATCAGATATTTTCTGACGGAGGCGGTGATC
>CAZVGQ010000073.1:0-6201 GCA_964626775.1 uncultured Smithella sp.
GCGCAGGCCATGCTGGCGTCGTGGCTGATGTCCGCGTTGGGGTTGACGTCCAGGACGTAAAAAACACCGTTTTGCAGCCGAATATCCATACGGGCATAATCCCGGCAGCCGATCGCGCGGTAAGCCTCGCGGCATAAGCTTTCCAGCGCCTTTTGTCCTTCGGCGTCCAGTGGCGCGGGCAGTCTCGTTTCGATTTTTTCGTACGCCTCGGAGCCCGGAATGAACTTGGCATCATGACCGCAGAGGCGGTCCTTGACGTCTTTGAAAAAGGCAAAATCCATTTCCGCGACAGGCAGTACGGTGAGTTCTTCATTTCCCCAGACCGACACGTGAAATTCGCGCCCGTCAATGAAATCTTCCACCAGAGCGGGCTGCCGGTAGGTGTCTAATATAAAGGGAACGCGCCGGGCCAGCTCACCCTCGTCCAGCGCAACGGAATCGCGGTTGATGCCGGCGGAGCAGTGTTCATGAATGGGCTTGACGATTGCGGGAAATCTTTCCCACCGCACGGCTTCGCCGGCCTGAAAGATGCGCCAGGCGGGCGTGGGGATGCAGGCCGCGTCGAGCAGGGCTTTGACCCGGGCTTTGTCCTGTGCGAGCGCCAGCGTTTCCGATCCGGCGCCAGTGAAGGTGAAGCCCATCGCCTCGAGCCGTTTGGCCACCAGCCATTCGCTGTGGGAAATTCCGGGCAGGCTTTCGCACCAGTTAAAAACGATGTGTCCGGCGGGGTCAAAGCGGCCCAGACGGCCCTCGAGATTTTCGTCGGCAATCTCGGCAAAAACCGTCGGGAAGCCTTCCTCGATGAGCGCCATGCCGAGCTTCGTGGAATGACCGATTACTTCTTCTTTTTCGGCCGCCGTCCAGTCCGGATCGACATTGTAGAGCAGAACAACGGGAATTTTGTCAGGTTTTATGTCCAATGCCTCGGAAGATTTGAGCATTTCTTTTTCCTTTCAGGGCTCCTTAAACATATTTTTTTTACAATTCCAAGAATGAATTTACAAATGTCCGGGCCGGTGATATTTTTCGCGCCGGGAAAGCGAAGAAGATGAAAAATACGAAACCCATGGATTGCATGCGCTGCGGCCGCTGTTGCCTGGCCGATTTCACGGCCTACGTGACGGAGGAAGACATCGGGCGGTGGAAAGCCGAAGGAAGAGATGACATTCTGGACGTCCTGGAGAGGGAAGGAGCCGTCTGGGAGGGTGACCGCCTGATGTCGCGGGAGTCGGGAACCCCGCTCGGCGGTTGCCGTTTTTTTGCTTTCGACGGGAAGACTTTTTATTGCGCCATCCACGAAACAAGACCCGCGGTGTGCAGGCTTTTCGAGCCGGGTTCCTCCGAAATCTGCCCACAGTTTCGGAAAACCAGGGTTCGCGATTGATGGCTCCGACGCCGGGAGGAGGTTGCAAAGATGTGCAGATTTCGCAAGGTATGCTTTGTCGTGTTGTTGCTGGCCGCCTTGACCTGCAGCGCCGCCGCGGCCCAAGACATCAAGCCGCTTCGCGAAAAACTCAGCCCCTATAACATAGACATCCGGCAAAGTTCCGTTTCCGGCCTGTCCGCCGGCGGTTTTATGGCCAACCAATTTTTTACGGCCTATTCCGGCATCATGTCGGGCGTCGGTGTTTTTGCGGGAGGACCCTACGGCTGTGCCCGCGGCAGTATATGGAAAGCCCTGAATGACTGTATGGCGCGTCCATCATTTCTCACCGACGAGGTCATGACGCAGTTGACCGACAAGGCCAGATCCTATTCCCGGGCGGGTCGGATTGATCCGGTGGAAAACCTGAAAACAAAAAAAATATATTTGTATGGCGGCAGCGCCGATAAGACGGTTCAACCAGGCGTTGTGGACCGGGTTTATGACTGGTATATCAACATGGGCGTTCCGCGGAGCAGCATTTATTACAAAAAGGACATGACGGCGGGACACGCCCTTCCCACGATCCGCTATGGAAACAAGTGTGAAGAAGTAAGCCGCCCGCCCTGGATGAGCGCCTGCAATTATGACGGAGCAGGCGAGGCGTTAAAGCAAATCTATGGCCCGTTAAATCCTGCGTCGCCGGTCACGAAAGCAAGCGGCAAACTGATCGAATTTGCGCAAGCGGCATTTGTGGATCCGCAAACGCTGACTTCACGGGAGCTGGCGGAGCAAACCGGCTTGAACGAATTCGGCTATGCGTATGTCCCTTCATCCTGTCTGGAGGGCAAGGCATGCAGGATTCATGTGGTCTTTCATGGCTGCCGTCAGGTTTACAATCAAGACCCGCAGGGCAGGGATTTGGAAAAAGGCGGCGTCGCTTTTGGTTTGCAGATGGTCCTGCATGCCGGTTATAACGAATGGGCGAACACGAATCAGATCATCGTGTTGTATCCCCAGGCGCAAAAAAATAAGGCGAACCCTCATGGCTGTTTTGACTGGTGGGATTATCTCGACTGCGGGAAAGACGTCTATTTGACGAAAGAAGCTCCGCAAATGAAAGCGGTGCGCGCCATGATGAAGACCCTGAGCGGCAAGTGATCAACTGCTTGGCCTTCATCAAAAGGCTTTTCCGGTTCTTCGTTTTTTTCGGCGCAGCGATCAAGACAATGATCAACGGCTTTCTCGATGGCTTATGGCATGATTTTATCCCGCAGTCTCATTTCCAGAATGCGGAATCCATTTTCGATGTAATATTTTCGCACCGATGCATCAAGCAACGTCCCAAGCTTTACGGAAAAGTCTTTCTTGCCGAGTTTTGCCAATCCGGCAAACAAATTGCCCAAGATTTCATTTTCAGCGGGAAGGGCGATGCCTTTTTTTAACAAAAACTCGATGTCGTATGCGTCGCGGATTTCCTTGCGGCTGAGAAAGGCCGTAATTTTCGACTTCATCATTTCTTCCAGCGCAACGGTTTTTATCAGAACCTGAATATTGGAGTTGGCGCCGTAAGCGATGCAGGTTTCCGTTTTGATGATCTTTGCCTCTTTGCGGATTTCTATTTTCAGCGATCTTGGAAATTGCGGTGATTTCAATTCGAACAAAATCGTAAAATGCTTGTGGGCGGAATCAGCAAGCGTATAAAATTGCAGCAAATATTTTTCAATCTTCCGGTAATACGTTGCCTCGTCAAAATCCTTTGCCACCCAGAAATCCAAATCCACCGAATAACGATCCAGTCCATGGCATAAGCGCAGCATGGTACCGCCGCCGAAAACCAAGTTGGTCAGAAATCGTCCGCTGTTAAGCCGGTCCAGGACTTCCAGCTCAAACTGCTCATGCTGAATTAAATCCCGCATAGTCTTTTCACCGTTTCTTTTGTTTTGTTCGGATAAACGTTCAACAGACTCTTCAGCTTTCCCAATTCCAGCTTCTTCATGTCCAGCGAGTCAACGTCGAACTTATATTTGCCGAATGAGAAAAGATACGCCGCATCCAGAAAAGCTTTTTCTTTGGTGGCGATAAATACGCCGTCCTTTTTAATGAAATCGCCATAGAAGCGGTTCTGTAATTTGACATAACTGAAAACGGCCTCCCGGACATTGTAAGCAACAGAACGTTTCAGGCAAACGCTTTCCTGATAATTGTTCTGCGCCTGTGTGGTGACATCATAATACGCCAGGGCCGTCATCAGGGAAATATAAGAGGGGACCTGCAATACATTGGCGATTGTAAACAAATCCTGGCGCGTCAGACCTTCCCATTTCCAGGCGGTTGTATAAATATTATTTTTAAATCTGAGCAGCAAACCCTGCCGGACATAACGGCTGCACAGTACACGAGCGGAGGCCGGCGGAAGGCTGAAGTTCTGCGCCACGTCGCCAAGCGTAAAATAGGGCTTCCGGCTTAATTCCTGCAATCTGTCTATGTTTTTACTAAGCATATATAATTATCCTTGATGTTAATTATATATACTTTGTAATATTTGGCAAGCGAAATAATGTGCCTAATAGGGCTGAGAGAAAACGCAATAGTAACGATTAGTTAAATATCATGGAATTTAGTGTCCCGGGAATTATAAATCATTGCCCTGTGCCCATCAGCGTGATCGGTCGGGCCGCTCTTCAACGATTTCCCCATCCTGCACGACAACAACACCGATGTTCGTTTGCCTGGCTCTTTGTCTTGCCTTCTGGGCGGCGCGTTTCAGAGCGACTTCGGCATTGATCAAGTCGGGATCGCGTTCCTTTTGTTTTTCGGAAACATTTATTTTCTTTGCGTTAATCCTCAAGTAACGTGTTGTGCGCTCGGAATTACCTCCAAGGATAAATGCGTTATCTACGATTTGAAAATATTATTGTTGTGCCAGCGGAGAAATTCTGGATTAGGATGAAATTTCTCTGGTAGATTAATCTGTCTTCCGTGGCATGTAATCAATGTTTCTTGAATAAATTTATCATCTCTTAGTTTTCTAAGTTCGCTTGATACAACAATTGAGTAATCGGGGAGAACCGTCAACAATCCTCTATCAAATGCTTTGTCGTGAAGCACTGATAAACAAAGACCATTTTGGGGATTCAATCGATTTTCATGACTCTTATTCCACGGTACAATGTGACTTGCCACAAGAAGGCGTGGCTCAGATAAACTACTCATGCAACATGCGCTTACATAACTGCTCAATACCATCCGCCTGAAAATATACTGTTTCTTGCGTACCTCGACTTCTGCCATAAAACTGGTGCCTATTGGTAGTGGTATTCCTTCAAGTTCTTCTTTTTCATCTGTTACATCAGCAAGTTTTTCCGATGCTTTAGATACTTGTTCATCCCAGTTACCTTGAAACTGTTCCCAAACTTGCCTATCCATTGAAGAAGCATTGCTGAGGCCACTTCTTCCTGATCTGGCTATTTCTGGATCAAGACTGGCAAAATTAACTAATTTCATGGCGACTGCCGATGGGGTTCTGCCTATTTTCTCCGACAGTCGAATCACCTCCGGATTTTTTGAATGCATTTTCCCGAATGGAATTTGACAGTAAAGCGTAAGCGCCAGTTTCAACTCTTCCTCTGTCCATTTTTTCATATCACTCCCCAAAGTACGCTGCCGAATTAATATTTTGAAATTGCCTGATGAAGCCTAATGAATCTTACAACTTCTTAAACATTGCAAGACCTTCTACATAATTGTGTGACGCAAATGAAATTCTCAGAGCGTGGAATTCTTCATTTGCGACATCCCGGGATCTTTCCTGATCGATCAGTTGAAAAATAAATTCCTCTATTCCTTAAGCAGATTCAAAATCACTTTTATCATCATGTCTTTTTCCGATGGCTTGCTGGCGGCGATCATCAACGTCAATGCGACAAGCGCGTTGTCGTCTATTCGCTTGTGTCCGTCCTTGGTCAGCAAAATGCCGCTTTTTTGAAGGAAGCAGATGAAGAGCGCGGCGGCTATGCGTTTATTGCCGTCCACAAAGCTGTGATTCTTTGTTACGAAGTAAAGCAGATGAGCCGCCTTTGCCTCTGTGGTGGGATAAACGTCTTTGCCGTCGAAGGTCTGGTAAATCGCGCCGATGGAGCCCTGAAAGCTTTTGTCTTTTTCCTGGCCGACCAAAGCGGAATCCCGGAATTTCTTTTTCATCTGTTCGATGATGTTTCGGGCTTCTTCATACGTCAATTTGTATTTTGATTTTTTCGTCCCTTTCGGGGATGCAAGGCGCTGGTGGTCGTAGTTGTCCAGAATATTCAACGCCCGCGAGTATTCGGAAATGATTTGAACGATTCCCTTCGCTTCGTCGGACACGCCTTCCAGAAGCGCAATATTGCCCAACAGGCGCACGGCATTTTGCAATTCATTGATCTTGTTTCGCTGGGCTTTGAGGCGTTTTTCATTGATGGTGTAGCCGTCCACCAGGTGTTTGCGCAGGACATTGGTTGCCCAGATGCGGAACTGTGTGCCGCGTTTTGAATTTACACGGTAGCCGACAGAAATAATGACGTCCAGATTGTAAAAAGCCACAGGTTTGTCGGAGTTTGCAATGTGCATTTTTTGCACATTGCTGTTCCTGCTTAACTCATTGGAATTAAAAACGTTTCTTAAATGCTTTGTTATTACGCTTCTTTCCGTTTCAAACAGTTCCGACATTTGTTTCTGCGACAGCCAAACGGTCTTTTCATCCAAACGGACTTCAAGTTTGTTTTTATATAAAACGACTTTGCCCTGAATATTTTCGCCGGATATTTGATGTTTCATGGCGTTCCTTGAAGCGTCTGCAT
>CAZVGQ010000074.1:0-6165 GCA_964626775.1 uncultured Smithella sp.
GCTGTGTCAAAACCATCTCTCACGGCCTGAGGAATGCGGCCGACCCGGCGGGCGTCGCCGATGACGAAGAGTCTGGGAAAGTGAGGTTGAAGCGCAGCGGCGAGCGCGTTGTTGCTTTGCACGCCGACGGAAAGAACAACGGCCTCAGCCCTCTCTTCGCGGCGTTTTCCGCCTGCGGCACTTTCCAGAAAAATGACGCCTGCCGCAATTTTGGTCAGTTTGTGGCCTATGATGAAATCCGTGGAATAGGCCTTCAGACGAGGAAGGATGTCGTCCACATGCTGCGGATGGGCGCCGGGCGCGATCTGATCCATCATTTCCACCACCAGGACACGGTTGCCTTCCTCCGCCAGCTTTTCCGCCGTTTCCAGGCCGGTCATGCCGGAGCCGATGACAGCAACCCGCTGATTTTTAAGCCGGATGGAGCCATTCAGGATTTCGGTGACGGTGCAGACATGCGGAAGATGAACGCCTTCGACGGGCGGGACGGCGGCTTTCGCCCCGGTGGCCACCAAAACGGCATAGGGAGCGAGAGCTTTGACGGATGCGGGCGTCGCTTCGTCATTTAGACGGATTTCCGCCCCGTTTTGCAGCGCGGCGTGCTCGAGGTCGGAAAAGCACCAGTTGATCTTTTCCTTTTTGGGGGGCTTGTTGGCCAGCTGCAGCTGGCCGCCGACCGAATCATTCTTTTCCAGAACGATGGGTTTGAATCCCCGCAGGCCCAGAATCCCGGCCGCGGAGAGTCCGGCGGGCCCCGCCCCGATGATGACCACCACGCGGCCGGCCCCGTTCTTCAGAGGTTCGGCGGTTTCCCGCTCGCGTCCCAGCCGTGGATTGACGGCGCATTCCAGCGTCTCGCCCTTGGCGGCATTGGTCAGAAAGGATTCAAAGCACCATAGACAGCTGATGCATCGCCGAATGTCCCGGTCACGGCCTTCGGCGGCTTTTCTGGTCCAAGCCGGATCCGCCAGATGCGGGCGTCCCAAACACACAAAATCCTGGCACCCATCCTGAAGCTGCGCCTCGGCCTGTTCCGGACTGCGAATCACATTGGCGGCCAGCACCGGAATTCCGACCTGGTCCTTTACGGCCCGAGCCAGATTCTTGCGCCATCCCGGTTCAAAGGAGGCGGGCTCCAGCCAGTAGTTCATCGTTTCATAATTGGCCGAGGAAACATCGATGGCATCAATGCCGGCCTGTTCCAGGCGTTTTGCAATCTCCACCCCCTCGGCCAGTTCAATGCCCTCGCCGGGCCTGCCGACACAGCGGTAGTATTCGTCAACGGCCAGACGGACCATGATCGGAAAATCCGGGCCGCAGAGGCCGCGGATGCCGCGGATGATCTCCAGAAGGAAGCGCATACGGTTTTCAAGGGACCCGCCGTATTCATCGGTTCGCCGGTTGGTGTGGGGGCTCAGAAACTGCTGGATGAGATAGCCGTGGGCTGCGTGCAGTTCGACGCCGTCGGCGCGGGCCTGCTGAACGCGGTGCGCGGCCCTGACGAAGTCGTCCACCAGGCGGCGCACTTCCCGGTTAGACAAAGCCCTGGTTTTCTGTTTGGAATATTCGCAGGCCACGGCCGAAGGCGCCACAACGGCCGGCACCAGACCGGTTTGGGCAAACGTCTCCGCCGCCGGCACCAGTTTGAAGAAATACTTCCAGTATCCCGGCCAGAGGCGGCTGATCCGCTCCCTGAGGGGCCAGGGTCCGATCATCAGCGAGTTGCTCTGACGGCCGGGATGATGAAGCTGGCAGAAAATTTTCGTGCCGTGGCGGTGAATTCGCTCAACCATGCGGGCAAAGGGTTCGATGTGCCGGTCGGACGTCATGGCCAACTGGCGCGGCAGGCCCGCGCCGTGATGTTCGTTGACGCGCGTGATGCCGGTCATCAGCAGTCCGAGGCCGTTTTTCGCGCGTTCTTCATAGTAGGCGATGAGCTGTTCAGAGGGAGTTCCGTCGAAATTCGCCATTCCCACTTCCAGGGGAGGCAGAACCACGCGGTTGCGCAAAACCACATTACCGATCCGGCCTTCTGAAAAAAGAAGGTTATAGCGCATGATTACGCCCTCAGTGTTGATCGACACCCACCCATTCCTTCGCGGGCCCGATGAGCACAAACGGGGCCGGATTGATTTTTCCGCCGCCCAGCGCCATGTACCCGAGGCCGAGAAACAGATGGTCGTTGATCCTGCGGATCTCGTCGCGCATGGACTGAACGCTCCCTGAATTGTAGGAACCGTAATTTAGTTTGAAGGCGGGCTTGCCGTCATAATCCGACGGCCCGATTTCCGTATCCATTTTGCGCGTCCGGTAAACTTTGCCCCCGGCATCCCTGAAAATGTTGTACCCGTATCCCCTCTCTTTTCCAGACGGGTTGAAAGCCTTGCCCTCCCAACGTCCCGGGCCGAAGAAATGATGGGTAAAATAAGCCGCGCCGTAAGCCAGAATGCCGACATCCACCGTCACCGCGGCAAATTCGCCCCGGAAATCGTGAAAGGAAGGCGCGGAAGCTGCATAGTAAAGCTGAAAAACTTCCGCTTTGCTGAGTTTGCGAATGTCCTCCAAGGTCGCTTTCGAGGGCGGCACACCAAGGATCTCTTCCATGCTCCGCCCATCGTAAGGGCCGCCTTTCTGATAAATGTTGATTCCGGTCATTACAGCCGCAATCAGAATCAAGGCACAAACCGCGATCAATACAATTTTTATGGCTTTCATGCTCAAACCTTTCCCGCCGCTTTTACGAGCAGCCCCTTCCTCTCCAAGAGTCGTTGCAGGTGGCCATGCCCATAATTTTGTTCAACCAGTCCATCACCTTGATGGGAAGAAGAACCTTGGTAAGCGGCGTCAGGATTTTTACGGGAATATCCGGCACAGCGACCATGGCCTGATTGCTCTTGATGGCCCGGATCACCTTTTTGGTCACATCGGAGGCGGAAAGTATTTTGGTGCCCGCGACCATTTTTGATCCTTCGAACATTCCGGTATTCACCGTGTTGGGGCAGACATAGGTGACCCCGATGTTGAATTGACGTTTTTTCATTTCCTGGCGCAGTGAATCGGAGAAGCCCACCACGCCGAATTTGCTCGCGCAGTAGGCGGAAAGGTTAGGAAGAGCGAGGATGCCTCCGGCGGATGCAAAGTTCACAATATGACCCTGTCCCCTTTGAATCATGGAGGGCAGAAATGCCTTGCACGTCCAAAACTGCGAGGTGAGATTGATGCGGATGGTTTTTTCAATATCGTCGTCGGGAAGATCGAGAAGCTCACGGGCCTTGACAACGCCGGCGTTGTTGACCAGAATATCGACCGGACCGAATTCCTTTTCAACCCGGCGGGCCAGCGAGTAAACCGCCTCCCTATCGGAAATATCGCAGACAAAGGCGGCGCACCTGCCTGTTTTCGCAAGCTCGGCTTGGGCCTCCGTGAGCGCCGGCCCGTTCACATCCACCAGCGCAACCGCGCATCCTTCCCGAAGGAAATCTTCCGACAGGCTTCGGCCCATGCCCATCGCCGCGCCCGTCACCAGAGCAATCTTACCCCTCAAATCCTTCATAGTCTTCCTCCCCGATGACGGGCCGGTGTTTGCCGACGGACCGCTTAGAGCATCTCAATGGCTGTAGCAATGGAAACACCTCCACCGCCGCACAGCGTTGCGAGACCCAGCGTTTTTTTGCGCTTTTTCATCGCGTGGATGAGCGTCACCATGATCCGGTTGCCGGTTGCGCCGACCGGATGGCCCAGGCCGATTCCGGAACCGTTCACGTTGGTAATCTCCCGGTTGATTTTCAGCTCTTTTTCACATCCCAGATACTGGGCGGCGAACGCTTCGTTCACCTCGATCAGCTCAAAGTCCTCCAGCTTCAGGCCGGAGCGCTTCATCAGGCTGCGGACCGCAGGAACGGGACTCAACCCCATGACTGACGGGTCGCATCCGCCGTATCCGACCGCCTTGATTCTGGCGATGGGCGTGAGGCCCAGTTCCTTCGCTTTCTCCATGGACATGATGACGGTTGCGCTGGCCGCGTCGTTCAGGCCCGAAGCGTTGCCCGCCGTAACCTTGCCGGTTTTGGGAATGAAGGCCGGCGGAAGATTGCGCAGGTCTTCCAGTGTAATGCCGGGCCGGAAATGTTCATCCTTGTCAAAAATCTTGGGCGGTTTGCCTTTTTTCTGCGGAATCTCGATCGGAACGATTTCTTCGGCGAAATCCCCCTCCTTCGTGGCGCGCTCCACGTTATTGTGGCTGCGCAGGGCGACTTCGTCCATCTCTTCGCGGGAAATGCCGTACATCTGGGCGATAAATTCCGCGGTGTGCCCCATGATGTAAGGTTTGCCTTTGTACAGGTCGTAGGGCATCCCTCCGGCCAGAGGACTGTCCGCGGGAGCGGGAAGAATTCTGGATCCGCACATCAGGCCTTCAATGAGCTGGTCGTCCAGCGTGCTGTTCTGCAGCCGGCAGCCCCAGCGCGCGCCGGGAACGGCATAGGCAATGCCCGACATGTGTTCGGCGCCCCCGGAGAGGATAATATCCGCGAGGCCGGCCTGAATCATGGCCATCCCGGAGATCGTGGCTTCCATACCCGAGATGCACACCCGGTTGATCGTAACGGCAACCGACGTATTCGGAACTCCCGCCTTAAGCGCCGCGATCCGGGTAAGGTTCAGCGAATTGTACGGCTCAAAACAATTTCCGAAGCGGACGTCGTCAATCAGCTCCGGGGACACGCCGGCCCTCCGAATGGCCTCTTTCATGGCAACGCTCGCAAGATCCACCACATGCAGATCTCTTAACGATCCGCCAAACGAACCGATCGCCGTCCGGCAGGCTGAAACAATAACCACATCCTTCATCATGCTTTTCTCCCTGTCTGTATGATTAATGTAAATGAATCTGCATTCGGCTATCCGCCAAATGACGCTCGATAAAAAAAGGAGGAACCGTTACGGTTCCGGTTCCTCCTCGGATTGGGTCTTCTTGCAATACGGTTAAACGGCAAAGGCTTCTTCGCTGATATTCATCGCGCTCTGCTCGTCCTTTTTCAGATTGTCCAACTTGGCCGGCACCAGTCCGGTGATGCGGTTGATGAAGAATTTTGCGCCTTCGATCTTGCCGGAATAGAACGCCTTGTCCCTGTCGTTTGCGGCGTTGGCCAGACCTTTGACGGCGGCATTGGCCATCCAGATGTGCAGCCAGCCCACCAGGGCGTCGGACAGACAGTTGAGGAAATCGGCCGCGCCGATCAGAGGAACAAAAGGCGTCGTCCTCATCATCTTGCCAAAGGCCATAGCGGTCTCCGCGCAGGCATTGAGAGCGCCCTCGACGATTTCGGCCTCGGCCTTGAGTTTGTCATTGCCTTTGGCTTCGGCAACGGCGGCCTGGGTCAACCCCAGCAGATTCATGAAATACAGGCCCTTTTTCATGCCGAGCTTGCGGCCCAGAAGGTCCATGGCCTGAATGCCGTTGGTGCCTTCATAAATCAGGTTGATCTTCTGATCGCGCATCATCTGCTCGACCGGGTATTCCCGGCAGTAGCCGTAGCCGCCGTAGGTCTGGACGGCGTCCGAGCATACTTCCATGCCCCGCTCGGTGCAGTAGGACTTGACCATCGGCGTGAGCATTTCGATCATGCCGTGCCAGTATTCTTTGTCCTGCTCGTTTTGTTCCAGGCCGGCGTTGAATTCCCGGTCCATGGAGTAGTAGCACAGGAAAGCCAGCGCGCGGATCCCTTCCGTGATGCTCTTCTGCTTGAGGAGCATGCGGCGCACGTCCGGATGCTGAATAATCGGAACCGCTTTCGGATTCGGAACCTTCATGGCCATTTCAATGATGTTCGAGCCCTGAATGCGCTGCTTGGCATAGTCCAGCGCGTGCAGGTAAGAGGACATCGCGAGCGATACGCCCATCATGCCCACGCCCTGGCGCTCTTCATTCATCATCTGGAACATGATCTTCATGCCGTCGCGCTCCTCACCCATGAGGTAGCCGATGCACTTGCCGTCGGTGCCGAAGTTCAGCGTACAGGTGGCGTTGCCGTGGATGCCCATTTTGCTTTCGATGTTGCCGCACTGCACGTCATTGGGCTCGCCCAGTTCGCCCTTCTCGTTGATGCGGATCTTGGGAACGATGAAAATGGAGATGCCCTTGGTGCCGGGAGGATCGCCTTCGAT
>CAZVGQ010000075.1:0-6067 GCA_964626775.1 uncultured Smithella sp.
GCCATCAGCGTGCCGGCAAGTCCGCTGAGAAAAATGCAGATCCCGGAGGTGTTTAAAAGCCGGCCGATCATCGGGAGGTCCGCGCGCCGCCACTGGTCGTTGTTCAACCGGTCCGCGACCACGCCGCAGCCCATCTCATCCACGGCTCCGATGACGCTGACGAAGACCAGCGGAAGGATCGCTCCGGCAACCCACACGGGTGTCGGTAGGGCGTAGCCTTCAATGGGAAAAGAGAAAAAAGGCTGTCCGGCGACGGCAGCCAGTTCCCTTGCGCCGAAGCCGCCGGTGAGCGCGGCCGCCAGCAGGCCGGCCGCCGCGCCGATGATCAGGCCCAAAACGCGAAGACGGGCCGCTCCCCAGACCGCCGTTGCCGTAATGGCGCAAAGGGTGACGGCCGCGACGAGCACATGCGCGAGGTCTATGGGAGAAGCGCCTCCGGTGGTGAGGCCCGTAGAGCGCCGGACGCCGCCCGGCAGCAGGCTCATTCCCAGGAGCAGGAGGAGCACTCCCATCACTTCCGGCGGGAACAGGGCGCGCATTCGGGGAAGGAATCGCCCCATCCAGAAGACGACCAGGCCGGAAATGATCAGTCCTCCCGCCGCGGCGCCCAATCCGAACGTGTTCGCAACGGGGATGAAGACCATCATGGTCATGGTGCCGGGGATAAAAACAATCAGATGGCCGGCGCTGACGCGCGTGGTCAGGCCGTTCAGGATGGCGCCGATTCCCATGACCAGAATGCCCATGCAGATAAACCCCCTGAGCGCCGGGCCGGAAAGGCCGATGTCCGTGCCCGTGATCACCAGGTAGACCACCAGCATCATGGCGATGAGCGCATGCTGAAACGCGGCAACGAGGACCGTGGACGGGGGAGGGATCTCCTGCGCGATGTAGAGCATCTCTTTGGGCTTTTCGCGCCTGGCCTCGGAGAAGGGGGGAAGGATGGCGTCCAGAAGTCTCTTCATAAAATCACATCTTCAGCTTTCAGCGCAAAGGGGAACCGCCGCCCCTGCGGGCGTAAATTCTACACGTGGTTGCGCAGCTGCAGCTCCAGCGGATGCGGATTCAGGTAAACCTGCTCCTTCAGATAGGGTTCATCGAATTTGCGCACGTAATGGCCGATCAGCGTGAGAGGCGCGATCAGGGGAACATGGCCCTGCGCGTAGCGCTCAAAGATTTCCAAAAGCTCCCTTTTTTCATCGGCGGAGAGTTTCTCCCGGAAGTAGCCCATCATGTGCATCAGAACATTGACATTTTTTTTCGGCGTGGTTTTCAGTCTCAGTGCTTCCATGAGCAGGGATTCGTAGTTTGCCCAGAGATCCTGCAGGGGGTAGCGTTTCTGCCCGGCGACCAGTTTTCCCATCTCCTGATAAAGTTTTGTGCTGTGCGACAGCAGGAGCAGTTTGTGCCGGGTGTGAAAATCCACCAGGGCGCCCCGGGGAGAGCCGGCGGAGCGGACCTCGCGCCAGCGCCTGAGCGCGAAAATCCTTTCGATGAAATTCTCGCGAAGCTGCGGATCGTGAAGGCGTCCTTCCTCTTCCACCGGCAGCAGGGGAAATGCGTCCATGAACATCCTCGCAAAGATGCCCACGCCGGTTTTTGCAGGCATGCCTTTTTCGTCATAGACCTTGACCCTTTCCATTCCGCTCGACGGCGAGTCGCTTTTGAAAATAAAGCCGCAGAGGTCTTCGGACGCAAGATGGGCAATGCGATTTTTCGCCCAGGAAACCATCATGTCCGTCTTGTCGATGCGGCTGGAACGGGTGACGAGCCGGGGGGCGTCCGGTTTGCCCTCGAGCCGCATGGCTTCGCGGGGAATGCCCATGCCGCATTCGGTTTCCGGACAGACCGGCACATAGTCCACATACCGTCCCAGCGTGTCGCGCAGGAAACGGTCGAGCTTGTGCCCTCCGTCATAGCGGACGTTTTCTCCCAGAAGACAGGTGCTGATGCCGAGTCTGATCTTTTCCATGAGGCCTCCCTGCCGCGCCGTGTGTGTTCCGGCGAATTTGTTACCGGGAATCATTGCGAACGGCCAGTTTCTCCGTCACCCATATGGTCAGAACGCCCGCCGCCATGACGGCCAGCGCCCACCAGAATTCTTCATTGAGCGGGGGCAAAAAATACGTGTAACCCTCCACCAGCTTTTTCCCGTTCCGAACGACGGCGGTGCCTGCCGCGTCCAGGCGCCAGACGGCCGTCTTCCAGGGCCAGAGGATGAGCAGGGACCCCAGAATGAAGCCGGTCAGCGCGGCGATCGTTTCGGCGCGGAATCTGCGGAAAATCCAGGACAGGAAATGGGAAAAGGCCACCAGCCCGACGACGGCGCCCAGGGCCACGGGAAGCAGGATGCGCCAATCCAGGGCGTTCACCGCGTCGATGACGATCAGTTCATAGTTGCCCATTAAAATCAGGACGAAGGAACCGGAGATGCCCGGCAGAATCATGCTGCAGATTGACACCACGCCGCAGACCACCAGATACCCAAAGGAATCGTTTTGCGCCGCCGGGGTCATGAGCGAAATCACAACGGCGATGGCGGTTCCCAGGATAAATACCAGGACAACGGCGGGTGTCCGGCGGCCGATGGTCTTTCCGACAAAAAAGACGGAGGCGAGAATGAGGCCGAAAAAGTAGGACCAGATGAAGACGGGATAGTGGTCGAACAGAAACCGGAACAACCTCGCCAGCGTCAGTACGCTAACGGCCGCGCCGGAAAAGACGGCCAGCAGAAAATAGAAGTCGGTGTGCCGGGCGAAGTCCCGCCAACGGCCCGTGAAAAAGAAGTTGAACGCCCGAAGATCAAAGGATTTCAAAGCGTCGATGAGCCGCTGAAAAATGCCGGTGATGAGAGCGATCGTGCCGCCGGAAACACCGGGAATGACATTGGCCGCGCCCATGCCCATGCCTTTGAGCGCCGCGATGAAATAGTCTTTGATCATGCAGGTCCCTTCCCGCTTTTTTGCCCTGGACGGCAGGCGGTGAATTTTTAACGTTCCGTCTCATACCACAGATGGCGGCAAAATATCTTCACAAAAAGAGGGCAATTGTGTAGCATCGGGCAACACAAAAGGGCGGGTGAAACCCATGTTGGACCAACATCTGAATTTCTTTTATTATATTGTCCTGTTTGCGGCGTACTGCTTTGCCGGATGGGTCGTGGAGGTGATCTACCGCTCTCTGACCCGGCGGAAATTCGTCAATGCGGGCTTTCTGTTCGGTCCCTTCCTTCCCATTTACGGGATCGGCGCCTTTCTTGTCATTGTCCTGGAACACGTTTTGCGGGACTGGCCCGCTGCGCTTCGTCTGGCCGCCTTTGGTATGGTGATCACGCTTCTGGAATACATGGCCGGCTATCTTTCTGAAAAGATCTTCAAGCTGACCTTGTGGGACTACTCGGAATACCGGTTCAATCTCCACGGCCGCGTGTGCCTGCGCTTTTCCATTTTCTGGACCCTTCTGGCAATGGGGTTTGTCTTGTTGATTCATCCCGAAGCCCTTCGGCGCGTGGCCATGCTGCCTGAGGGCCTGGTGCAAATCGCCGCCATCGTTTTCCTGTTGTATTTCTGGATCGACTACACTTTCTCCGTGATTTCGCTGGCCGCCTTCCGCAAGGGCGTCGCCTATCTGTACGAGGAATACTTCAACTTAAGCAGCCTCGAAATCGAGGATATTCTGAAATCCTTTCAGCGCCTGCGGGAAGCCTTCCCCGACCTGAACAAGTACGTCCACCAGAACATCAACCGGCGCATTCGAATCAAGGTCGGTTCATTCTTGAAGCCCGTTTCGGAAAAAATTTTCCAGGAGCTCGACGGCCGAAAGCCTTTCGAAGCGGAGTATTACGAGACCGTGCGGGATATTCTCGAGCATGAGGAATTCCGGAAGCTCAAGGACTATTTCCATCACAACTCCTCCATTTACCACCATGTCCACGATGTGGCCTACCTGTCCTACCGGATCAGCAAGTTTCTCAGGCTCGATTACCGTTCCACGGCCAGGGGCGCGCTGCTGCACGACTTTTTTCTCTATGACTGGCGCAATCACGACGTGCCGGACTTGCCCCGGGAAAAATTCCACGGCCTGGAACATCCGAAAATCGCCGTGGCCAACGCCCGGAAATATTTCTCGCTCAACGACATCGAAGAGGATATCATCCGCAAGCATATGTGGCCGCTGACCATTGTGCCGCCGAAATACAAGGAGTCTTACATTGTGTCGTTTGCCGACAAGTATCTGTCGTCCAAGGAATTCATCAGCGAATACAAAAAGAGAATCGAGAAGCGCCGGTCGAAGTGAGACATTTGCACAACTACATAAAACCAGCAATCATGTCATGCCGGCGGAATGCTTTTCAGGGAATGGCGCTGATGGCGGTGACGGACTTTTCCGGTTTGAGGATGCAATCCGGCGTGATGGAGACGCCGATTTTTTCCATCTGCAGTTTTTTGTGCAGGGTTTTCTGGTGGTCCAACGCAAAATCCGCGTAGCCCGCGGAAAAGCGGCGCGGCAGCAGGCGCCTGCCTTCGCGCCGAAGCCGGCCGTTGACGTAATTCATGATCCAGTCGAGCGCCGCGTCGGTCATTTCACTGGCGGTTGCGTCGTAAACGACGGCCGCGGTCAAATTTCCCTGAGCGGTCTTTTCTGCGATGGCGTCCATGATCGGCCGGCCGGCCGTCGCCCCCATCAGCACCGCGTCCCGGCAGTCGCCCAGAAACGCGGAAAGCTTTGCGCTGCGTAAGGTTGTCCGCCCTTCCAGGGCAATGGTCAGGCCGTCATTTTTGCGGATGGAGAGCCGCAGGAAGGAACCCCGCAGACGAATGATCGAAGCCGCTTCTTCCAGATACCGGTCCGTTTCCCGCCGGTGGCCGGACGAAAGAGAGGTGGCCTTTTTTTTAAAGCCGAGACGGGAATAAATCTGCGCCACGGGCGGGGCGATGATGATATTTTCCAGCATCGTGACGGTGTTTGGCATGCGGCCCTGCCTCCTTTCAGGCGGGTTCCCCAAGGAGGGAGGAAAGTTTCCGGACGACGGCGTCGCCCATTTCTTCCGTGCTGGCCGTTCTGTCGCCCGCCGCGGCGATGTCGGGCGTGCGCAGGCCGTCCCGCAGAACGCTTTTAACCGATTGTTCGATCAGCGCCGCCTCTGCGGACCGGTTCAGCGAATACCGCAGCATCATGGCAACGGACAGGATCGTCGCCAGGGGGTTGGCGATGTTCTTTCCAGCGATGTCCGGCGCGGAGCCGTGGATCGGCTCGTACAGAGCCTTCCCGTCGCCCAGGCTGGCGGACGGCAGCATGCCGATGGAGCCGGTCAGCATGGCGGCTTCGTCGCTTAGAATGTCGCCGAACAAATTGGAGGTCACGATCACGTCAAACTGCGAAGGATTGCGGATGAGCTGCATGGCGCAGTTGTCCACATACATGTGTGAAAGCGCCACGTCGGGATAGTCTCGTCCGGCCTCCGTGACGACCTGGCGCCACAGTTCCGTGGTTTCCAGAACATTGGCCTTGTCCACCGACAGGAGTTTTTTTCTCCGGCCGCGCGCCAGCTCAAACGCGCGGATGGCGATGCGGCGGATTTCGTCTTCCGTGTAGATCATGGTGTTGACGCCGGTTCGCCGGCCGCTTTGGTCTTTGGTCACGCCGCGCGGCTTGCCGAAATAGATATCGCCGGTCAGCTCCCGCAAAATCAGAATGTCGATGCCCTGCACCAGATTCTTTTTGAGGGGGGAGGCGTCCGCCAGTTCGTCAAAGACCGATACGGGCCGCAGGTTGGCGTAAAGCCCCAGCTTTTCGCGCAGGCCCAGAAGCGCACGCTCCGGCCGGACGCTGTAGTCGAGGCCTTCCCATTTCGGCCCGCCCACCGCGCCCAGCAGCACGGCGTCGCTTTGCAGGGCTAGATGGAGGCTTTCGTCGGGAAAGGGTGTGCCGCACGCGTCATAGGCGCTGCCGCCGATAAGCCCCTCGGCAAGCAAAAGGGAAATGCCGCGCCGGTCGGCAACGAGCCTCAGAACTTTCAGGGCTTCCCGAATAATTTCCGGACCGATTCCGTCCCCGGCGAATACGG
>CAZVGQ010000076.1:0-6052 GCA_964626775.1 uncultured Smithella sp.
GCCAGCTCGTCGATCACGATGACAATGTAGGGAAGCTTGACGTGCTGATACGGCGCGTCGTTTTCGGCCGAATCCTCCGCCGGGTCCATCTCGTGCCGGGGATCCGGCTTTGGCTCTTTGGCCGCCGTTTTGGCTTTGCCGCGGGTGATGATCATTTCGTTGTAAGCGTCGATGCTTTTTACCCCCAGTTCGCTGATGATCTGATAGCGGCGCTCCATTTCTTCCACCGTCCAGCGCAGCACCTGCGAGGCCTTTTTCGGGTCCACGACGACCGGATGCATCAGATGCGGAATGCCTTCGTAGGACGACAGTTCCAGCCGCTTGGGATCCACCATGAGAAATTTGATGTTGTCCGGCGGCGCTTTGAAGAGAATGCTGCAGATCATGGCGTTGAGCGCGACGCTTTTCCCGGAGCCGGTGGTTCCGGCAATGAGCAGGTGCGGCATTCTGGCCAGGTCGGCGATGACCGGTGTGCCGACAAAGTCAACGCCCAGCGCGATGGGCAGACGCAGGGGGGATTCGGTAAAGGCGTCGTTGTCCAGAACGTCCTTGAGGAACACCGGCTCTCTCTTGAGGTTGGGGATTTCAATGCCGATGACGGATTTGCCGGGAATCGGCGCCAGAATGCGGATGCTGGGCGCCATGAGCGCCAGCGCCAGGTCGTCGGTCAGGCTGGTGATGCGGTTGATCTTGACGCCCGCAGCCGGCTCCAGCTCGTACATGGTGATGACCGGGCCGGGCAGAACCTCCACCACACGTCCCTCGACGCCGAAGTCGGCGAGCTTTTTTTCCAGAATGCGCGAGTTGGTGATCAAATGGTCGCGTTTGACGCGGGCGTCTTTTTGCGGCGGCTCGCTGAGCAGGGTAAACGGCGGCAGCTGAAAGGCGCCGTCGGATTGAAGTTTTGCAAAATCAAAATGGGTTTGCTCAACTTTTTTTGTCTTTGCTTTTTTCGGCGGGGCTTTCGTCGCGGCGTCTTCTATGACGGGCGGCGTACTTTTTTCGGTTTTCAGCCGGGCGGACCAACCGGTGAAGAAGGAGACGGCCCGGCCTTTGAAGGCGGCAAGCCCCTCCCGGACGGATTGCAGGAATTTTTCGGTTGTCGAAACGAGAGAAAAATCGATGATAAAAAAGAGTGAAACCATCATCCAGGCGATCAGCAGAATGAAGGTTCCCGCCGGATTGAAATAGCTCTGCAGAAACCGGACGAGGCCCGCGCCGAGAATGCCTCCCGATGGAAAGGTTGCTCCGTACACCGTGACGCCGCCCCGGATCAGGGAGTCGGAAAGCGCGGTCAGCGAGAACGTCAGGGACAGGAAGCCGAATGCGCGCGGAGCTTTCAGGACAAAATCCGGACGCCGGAAAAATTGAAACGCCAGCGCGAGGGAAGCGGCCGGCAGAAGAAAAGAGGCGAGGCCCAGAAGAAAAATCATCCAGCCTGCCGTGTAGGACCCGACGATGCCCGTCCAGTTGCGAATCGATGGGGGATCTCCGATGAATTTCATGGGGGAGGGATCTTCCGGAGAAAAGGAAAAAAGGCACAAAAAGAGAAACAGCGACAGCGCGAGGCAGAGGACGCCCTTGATTTCCCGAAATCGCGCAGGCAGAGGATGATGGGAGATTTCTTCCATTAGCGCGCCGTCTTCGTGTCCGTCTGGACGTCTTTGATGCTTGCCGTGCCGGCGTCGCGGTAGTCGTTGTAATTGCGAATAATGACCTGCCGGACCCTGTCGATCAGTTCATGCCGGTTTTCCAGCGAGTATCCGGCCACCGGAATCGGTTTGTCGATGATCAGCTTGATTTTTCCAGGTTTGATTTTCAGCGACCGTTTCGGCATGATTTGGCCGCTGCCGATGATGCTGATCGGAACAATCGGCGCGCCCGCCTGAATGGCCAGATAAAAGGTGCCCTGCTTGAAGGCCTTGATTTCTCCGTCACGGCTCCGCGTGCCTTCGGGGAAGGTCATGACCGACTTGCCTTCGCGGATGCGCAGCGCCGCCAGATCCAGGCTCCGCAGGGCTTTTTCGTGGTTCTGCCGGTCGATTTCAATGTAGCCCGCGCTTTTCATGGCCTCGCCAAAGACGGGAACGGCAAACAGCTCTTTTTTGGCAATCCAGCGAAACTGTCCCGGAACGTGGGCCAGCGTGATGAGAATGTCAAAATCGCTCTGGTGGTTGGCCATCAGCACCTGCGGTTTGCTCTGCAGGAGGTTTTCCCGTCCGATCACCTGCACTTTCGTCCCGCAGATCGCCAGCAGAATCCGGCTCCAGATGTTGGCTACCTTGTGGACATTATTTTCCGCGTTGGCAAAAAAGGCAAAGACCACCGCCCAGAATGAAAAGAAAGCGGTGATGGCCACGCCTATGGAGACTAAAACAGCTGAACGGATCATCGATATTCTTTCCTGTTTGCGTGCCGGAATGCTGAATAAATTATTGATCATTTTTTTACTTGATAAACCCGTTGATGTCAACAGCGAATCACGTTTTTTCTTCCTGTTTGCGCCCAGGTGAGAACGGAAAATCAGTGCGTTCCCGATGACTCCCGGTCATGTTGTTGCTCAAGCAGCGCAAGGGGTTGCGGCTTTTGAGAAATTGATTAAAAATGTCGAAAAAAGGATTTTCTGCTTGACAAAAGGTTGTGGCTCATCTATGAAGCCGCCTAAGCTGATAAAATTAAGGATGACCGAAAATGAAACGTCGCCTGAACTCGTTGTCTATGGGGGCAGGGTGTCAGGTTGCGTCGTTCGGATGATGGAGTGTCCATGGAACTATTTCTGCAACAGGTTTTTAACGGGATCATGTTGGGGAGCACTTATGCCCTCGTCGCGCTTGGGCTGACGATGGTTTATGGGATCTTGCACGTGCCGAATTTCGCGCACGGGCACATGTACATGCTGGGTGCTTATGTCTGCTTCTTTTTAATTACCATCTTCGGTTTTGCCTACTGGCCCGCGCTCGCGGTCTCGGCCATTGTGCTCGCGGTGGCCGGCATCATCCTCGAGGTCCTGGTTTTCAAGCCGGTGCGGAACGCCGGAGGCATCACCCCATTCATTGCCGCTTTGGGTGCGCTGATCATTCTTGAAAATGCGGTCGTTGTGCTGTGGGGGCCGGAAGGCCATCGGATTCCGAATCCGTATCCCGGCATCATCGACGTCTTCGGCATCACCATGTCCACCCAGCGCCTGCTCGTGATCGGCGGCGCCTTTCTCATGATTTTGTTGCTGCAGATCTTTATCAAGAAGACCACCTTGGGCAGCACCATTGAAGCGGTGGCCCAGAATAAAGAGGGAGCGACGCTCGTGGGAATCAACGTCAACTTTGTTTCCGCGCTGACGTTCGCCATTTCCACCGCACTGGCTGCATTTGCCGCCTGCATGGTCGCGCCCATTTTCATGATTTCTCCCAGCATGGGTTCGCTTGTCGGCATGAAAGCCTTCGTCATTGTTATTCTCGGCGGCATGGGCAGCATTCCGGGGGCGATCGTGGGCGGTTTGATCCTGGGGCTGATTGAGGCGATCGGCGGCGGCTATTTTTCAGCGGCTTATAAAGACGTGTTCGGCTTCGGCGCTCTCGTGCTGATCCTCGCCATCCGGCCGACCGGCTTGTTCGGGAAGGAGATTAAGGGCAGATGATGAAGTGGTTGAAGACAAATTGGTTTTATGTGGCTGTTCTGGTTGTAGCCCTGGTTCTGCCGCTCGTAATAACGAACCGGTATTATAGTCAGGTCATCACCATGAGCCTGCTCTTTGCGATCGGCGCTTTGAGCTTGAATCTGATCCTGGGTTTTACGGGTCAGGCCTCGCTGGCGCATGGCGGTTTTTTCGCCATCGGCGCTTACGGTGTTGCGATTCTCACCTATACGCTGGGCTGGAATTTCTGGATCGCCCTGCCGGTGTCGGCGCTTATTTCGGGATTTATCGGGTTTCTCGTCGGCATGCCGGCGCTGCGCACCCGGGGGGCCTACTTCGCGATTGCCACGTTGTGTTTGAGCGAAATCATTTATCTGATCGCGGGCAACTGGATGGAACTGACGGGCGGCCACAACGGCATCGTGGGCATTCCCGTTCCCAGTCCAATCAGCCTTCCCGGTCTGGGGCAGCTGAAGTTCGACTCTCAGATTTCCCAGTACTATCTGGTGCTTTTCTTCCTGCTTTTGACGCTGTTTGTCATGCACCGTCTGACGAAATCCCTGCGCGGCATGACCTTCCTGGCCACGGCCATCAATGAAGACCTGTCGGAAGCCGTGGGCATCAACATCTTCCGCACGAAGTTGCTGTCTTTTGTCGTGTCGAACTTTTTCGTGGGGCTCGCGGGCGGCATTTACGCCAGCCTTATCGGCAGCATTTCCCCCTCGGTCGCTTCAGTCGCCATGACGTTCAACTTCCTGATGTATGTGCTGCTCGGCGGCATCACGACGCTGGCCGGTCCGATCATCGGCGCTTTTATTATTCCGGTTCTCCTGGAGTATCTGCAGTTTTTGCAGGATTATCAGATGATCCTGTTCGGATTGCTGCTGATTGTCGTGATTATTTATTTCCCGTCGGGGTTTATGGGATTGTATAAAAAAGTGAGCGACAAAATGAAGAAATCCAAGGTGGGGGCGTAACGTGCTGCTTAAAGGTGAAAATCTCGTAAAAAATTTTGGCGGCACGATTGCCGTCAATGACGTGAGCTTTCAAGTCAACGAGGGAGAAATTCTGGCCATCATCGGTCCCAACGGCGCGGGCAAATCCGTTCTCTTCAGCCTGATCAGCGGCGCGGGCAAGCCGACGGCGGGCAGCATCCAGTTTGCGGGGGAGGAAATCGCCGGCCTGAGCGCCAACCAGATATCGCGCAAAGGCATTGCACGGACCTTCCAGTTGACGGCTCTTTTCGAAAAGCTGCCCGTGGTGGCCAATCTGGCGCTGGGCTACTACAAATGCACGACCAGCGGATTCTGGGGCGGCATTCTGCATACGCCCCAGTGGAAGCGGGACAAAAAGAAGGTGGAAGAAAAAGTTCTCCAAACGCTTGAATTTGTCGGCCTTGGCTCCCGGGCCTTTGACGTGGCATCCACCATTTCCCAGGGGGAGCAGCGGCTGCTCTCCATCGGCATTGCGCTCATCAGCGATCCCAAGCTGATTTTGTTCGACGAGCCGACGGGCGGTCTGATTCAGGAAGACACGGAGATGATCACCGAGTTGATCCGGAAGATCAACAAGCGGGGCATCACCGTTTGTCTGATTGAACACAAGATGCGGATGATCATGGATCTGGCGGACAGAATTGTTGTTTTAAACTACGGTAAGAAAATTGCCGAAGGGAAGCCGGCGGATGTCGCCGCGGACCCGCAGGTGATCGAAGCCTACTTAGGAAGAAAAAAGGATGCTTAAACTTACGAATGTCACGACGATGATTGGCGAACATCAGGTGATCCATGATGTTTCGTTGCAGATCGCCCAGGGAGACTTTGTCGCGCTATTGGGCGGAAACGGCGCCGGAAAAACCAGCCTGTTCCGCACCATTGTCGGGGTTTTGCCGCCGGCAAAGGGCAAGATTGAATTCAAAGGCGAGGAGATCAGCCACATCGCCGCGCATAAAATCGTGGGCAAGGGCATCGCGCTTTGTCCCGAAGGCCGGCAGCTTTTCCCGCAGCTGCCCGTTTACAAAAACCTGATGCTGGGCGCCTACCATCGCAAGGACAAGAAGGGTGTTGAGGAAACGCTGGAGCAGGTTTACACGCTCTTCCCGCGCCTCAAGGAAAGATACAAGCAGATGGCCGGAACGTTTTCCGGCGGCGAACAGCAGATGCTGGCCATCGGCCGTGCCATCATGTCCAAACCGGAGCTGCTCCTGCTGGATGAACCGTCCATGGGATTGGCGCCGCTGGTCGTGGAAGGCATTGCCGACGCAATCACGCAGCTCAACAAGATGGGCATTACCGTCTTCCTGTCCGAGCAGAACGCCCAGATAGCCCTGATGATTACCCGCCACGGCTACGTGATGGAAAACGGCCATCTCGTTCTGGAGGGATTGAGCAAGGACTTGATCACCAATGAAAAGGTGAAAAA
>CAZVGQ010000077.1:0-5983 GCA_964626775.1 uncultured Smithella sp.
ACATGCTGGAGACCACCATCCAGTATTGCCGGGAACGGACGGTTTTTGGAAAACCGGTCTCCAAGTTTCAGGTCAATCAGTTCACTTTGGTGGAATGCGCCACCGAGATCAAGATCGGGCGGACCTTTGTGGATAAACTGATTGTGGATCACATGGAGGGGCGGCAGGTCATTATCGAGACGTCGATGGCCAAATACTGGATCACGGACATGGCCCACCAGGTGGCGGACAGATGCCTTCAGCTGCATGGAGGGTACGGGTACTGCGATGAATACGGGATTTCACGGGCTTGGCGCGACAGCCGGGTGAGCCGGATTTTCGCCGGGACCAATGAAATTATGAAAACCATTATTGCCCGGTTTATGGGGTTGTAGGAGACCTATGCCTGGACCACTTGAAGGATTGAAGATTCTAGACTTTACGACTCTTTTGCCCGGGCCGTATGCAACCATGATTCTTTCCGACCTGGGGGCGGATGTTTTAAAAGTTACCTCCGGAAGCCGGCCTGATCTGGCGGCCATTGTGCCGCCGTTTATCGGGAAGACCGATCTGACCGCCGCTTCGGCTTATCTTGGCCGCGGGAAGCGATCCATTACGCTGAATCTGAAGGATGCCCGGGGGCTGCAGGTTGTCCATCGCCTGCTAGAGCAGTACGACGTTCTTATTGAGCAATTCCGTCCGGGGATCATGGCGAAGCTTGGATTGGGGTTTGATGACCTTGCTCCGCGGTATCCGTCCCTGATCTATTGCTCTTTGACGGGCTACGGCCAGACGGGACCGATGAAAGACCGGGCGGGCCATGATATTAATTATTTGTCCCTCTCCGGACTGATGGGCTACGCGGGACGCAAATACGGGGGGCCCGTGCCGATGCCCCTGCAGATTGCCGACGTGGCGTCCGGATCCAATAATTCCGTCATTGCTATTCTGGCGGCGGTCATCAGCAGGAACCACAGCGGAAAAGGACAGTATCTTGATATTTCCATGACCGACGGGGCTTTTGCTTTCAACGCCCTGGCCGCGGCGGCCTATCTCGTTTCGGGGGAAGAACCGGAAAGGGAAGAATTTATCCTCAATGGCGGATCCCTGTACGATTTTTATAAAACGGCAGATGGTCATTACCTGAGCTTCGGCGGTCTGGAACCGCAGTTTTTTTCCGCCTTCTGCCTCGCCATCGGACGTCCCGATCTGATTGCCGGCGGCGTGGCCCCGCCGGATTGCACCGGCGTCAAAGAGGAAGTAAAAAAGATCATCAAGAGTAAAACGCGCAGTGAATGGAAAGAAATTTTCGACAAAACCGATGCGTGTGTGGAGCCTGTTCTTTCCCTGTCGGAAGCGCTGGACAGCGCACTGGTGCGGGAACGGCAATTGACCGCCGAGGTTGCTCTGCCTGATGGGAGCACCGTTCGACAGCCGGCCTGCCCTCTCAAGTTTTCGGCAACCCCCCCGGTGTACGGAAAAACGGGTGTCAAGGCGGGAACGCATAACCGGGAAGTCTTCCTTGAGCTCGGTTACAGCGAGGCGGAAATAGAGGAATTCGGGGAAACGGGACTTTTTTCTTGAGCATAATGTTCTGAAAATAATTTTTACCATTAAAACGGGAGGTTATTATGGCCGACAAAACAAAAGTAGGGAAGGTGTTTCCCCCTTACATCTTCGAGGTGGAAAAGGGAAAGATTGCCGAGTTCGCGATGGCCGTTTCGCAGAAGGAGAGCAAAAGCCAGGTGAAACCAATTTATGTTGATTCCGGGGCCGCAAAGGCGGCGAGTTACAAGGACGTGATTCCAACGTCCACGTTTCAAACGTCCTTTTTGCTCTGGGGTGGCGGGGGATTGATCCCCATGCTGCAGGAAGTCGGCATCGACCTGATCCGGCTGCTTCACGGGGAGGAAGAGTATGAGTATCTGCTTCCCATTCATCCGGGCGATGTGATGACCGGGGTCACCAGGGTTGTCGAAATGTATGACAAGGAGAAGAAAGGCAAGCCGGGGAAATTCATGGAGTTCACCGTTCTGGAAGCGGAAATCAGAAATCAGCGTGGGGAACTGGCGATTCGCGCCCGCACAACTTTAGTGGAGAGATAGGAGGAAACCATGACGAAAGCATTACAGTATGAGAGCATCAATGTTGGCGACGCGATGCCGACGTTTACTTCGGATCCCATTACCCGCACGCATCTGGTCCGCTATGCCGGAGCCTCGGGAGACTTCAATCCCCTTCACCACGATGAGACGTTTGTCAAGATGTTCGGGATGCCGCGGGTGATTTCTCACGGGATGTTTGTGATGGGAATTGTCGGGCAGGCCATCACGGATTGGGTTGACGACAAAAATCTGCGGAAATTCGGCGTTCGGTTCTCCGGGATGACGGAACCCATGGATATGGATGATCCAAACTCGAGAGACAGGGCAACGATTGTCGTCACCGGCAACGTAGTTGAAAAGTTTGAGGCGGACGGTGAAAAAAGGATGCGCTGCGAGATCCAGGCGGCGGATAAACTGGGAGGCGTAAAACTCACGGGGTCGTTTATCGCGGCTCTGTCCTGAGGATGGTTACACAAACCGCTCCCGGCGGCGCACCGGGAGCGGTTTGACTGCTGCTTGCCCTGCGCTGCTTTTCCAATTCATAACTTACCAGAAATTGTCCCGGAGGTGGCGTAAATGATCGATTCAAAGTATCAGACGCATATCGAAATGCTGGAAAACGCTGTCCCGATTACAAAGAAAATGGGGATTCGCATCGTGGAGATGCAGGACCGCCATGTCAAGGTGCTTCTTCCTTTTGAGCCGAACATCAACCACATTGGAACAATTTATGCGGGTTCTCTCTTCACGGCGGGTGAATACATCGGCGGTCCGATTTATGTGGCCTCATTCGATTACACGAAATTCTATCCCATTGTCAAAGCCATCAACATTCAATTCCGCCGACCGGCGACAACCGACGTAACCGTTGAAGCGACGTTAAGCGAGGCCGAAGTCAACGCCATTCAGGCCGAGGCCGAGGCGAAAGGGAAGGCTGACTGGAAAATGGACCTGGAAATCAAGGACCAGGCCGGAACCGTTTGCAGCCTTATTCAGGGAGTCTGGCAATTGAGAGTCATCAGTGAAGGAGGAATAACAAAATGATTCTGTCTTCAAAGGAAATGATTCGCCATTGGACGGACGCAGGGGCTTGGGGAACCAAGACGTTGATTGATTACTTCAACGAACATGTTCGAAAGGATCCGGAAAAGATCTGTCTCGTGGATCCGCTGAACCGGGAAGCCCTCGTGGGATCAAAGCCTGAAAGATTAACCTACCGGCAGCTGGATCAGGCAGCCAACGCCGTGGCGGAGGGGCTGTTGGCCAGGGGCATCCAAAAGGACGACATCATTATGGTTCAGCTTCCCAATGTCTGGGAATTGGCCATGCTCTATCTGGCCGTCACGCGCGCCGGCGCCTTAATCTCGCCCATGCCCATGCAATGGCGCTTTTCGGAGCTCAAGTACATCGCTTCCATGACCGATGCGGCGGCGATTATCACCATAGACACTTTCGGCGGTTATAAGCATATCGAAATGGCCGAGAAGGTGCGGGGCGAGATCTCTTCCATCCGGCAAATTCTGACGCTTACCGATATTCAGGAGATGACGAAGGGCCCCGTCACGGGGAAAACCGAATCGATCCGAATAGACGCCAACGATGTTTTTACCCTTTGCTGGTCGTCGGGAACGGAGGCTCAGCCGAAGGGTTGTCCACTAACCCACAACAACTGGCTGTTTCTGACGGATTTATGCTTCGAGACGGTTCCGGTCAAACCCGGCGACACTTATATCACGGCGGGTCCCCTGGTGAATATGGCCTCCATCGGAACCGTATTTATCGAATGGCTCAGAGGCGGAGGGAAGCTGGTCCTCCATCATCCCTTTGACGGACCGACGTTTATTCTGCAGCTGATTATGGAAGAGGTTCATTATACCCTTCTGGTGCCGGCGGTCATCAATGGTCTTTTGAAGCACCCCAAAGTGGATCAGTTTGATCTCAGCAAGATGAGAGCCATCACGCTCGGGTCGGCGCCGCCGTCCTTGTGGTCGGTCCAGGAACTCAAACGTCGATGGGGCATCGAGTTCGGCAACATCTGGGGACAGAACGAGGGAACGGCCAATGTTTCCGGTGCTTACAATATGCCCGATATGGAGATGAGGGTCGATAACTTTCCTCAATACGGAAAGCCGGGATCGACCTGGGTTGCCAAAGGCAGCCAGCTTCGGCACATTTCATTGAAAGTCGTCGATCCGGTTACGCAAAAAGAGCTAACCAAGGAAGGAGAGGTAGGCCAGCTTTACTATAAGGGGCCAAGCGTCATCTCCGGTTATTTCAAGCGCCCCGATCTTTCCGCCATTGCGTTTGACAAAGACGGATATTTCAATACCGGCGACCTGTTCCAGATCAAGAAAAATGACTGCATCGGATTTTTTGACCGGACAAAAGACATCATCATCCGCGGCGGTTTCAATATCAGCGCGCAGGAAGTGGAAAATGCCCTTTTGGGGCATCCGAAGATTCAGGAAGTGGCCGCGGTGGCCATGCCCGATGAAATCATGGGGGAAAAGGTCTGTGTGTATGTGGTGCCCAGGGAAGGTGAAACCGTGACGCTCGAGGATGTGTCTTCGTTCATGAAGGAAAGAGGCATGGCCATCTACAAGACGCCGGAACGCGTCGAGCTTATCGAAGCCATTCCCCGGAATCCCGTCGGGAAGATTATGAAAAACGTCCTGCGGGAAGACATCCGGAAAAAGCTCGCGCAGGCATAAATTCAGGAGGCAATCGAATGAATCTGATATTGGATAGTCGGGACCAGAAGTTTGTTCTTCAGGAATTACTGCATACGGAAGATCTATGCCGAATGCCGGCATGGTCGGACTTTTCTCCGGATATGTTTGACATGGTTCTCAAGGAGGCCGAACGTCTGGCCGTGGAAGTGATTTTCCCCGCCCTGGTGACCGGGGATCGGGAAGGCTGCCGGCTTTCGGACGGACAGGTCTTTGCGCCGCCGTCCTTCCGTCGCTGCTTCGACCTCTACCGCGATGGCGGCTGGATCAACATGGGGGTGTCCCCGGAGGCGGGCGGGCAGGGTTTTCCCATGGTGATTACCATGGCCGCCAAGGAGTGGTTCATCCACAATTTTGCCTTCTTCTGCTACCCGGAGCCGGGGCAATCCGCCGCGCATATGATTGAGGTCTATGGCACGGAAAAACAGAAACGCACATACATGGACAAGATGTATGCCGGTGTCTGGGGCGGAACGATGGCGCTGACGGAACCCTCCGCCGGTTCCGATGTGGGAAACATCAAGACGAAGGCCATTCGCCGGGCGGACGGCACTTTCCGCCTTCAGGGAACAAAAATCTTCATTACTTCGGGGGATCATGATCTGACGGAAAACATCGTCCACCCGGTTCTGGCCAGGATCGAAGGCGACCCGGCGGGAACAAGCGGTATTTCCATCTTCCTCGTTCCGAAATATCTCGTGAATGACGACGGATCGCTGGGGCGACGCAACGACTATGCCATCGGGGGCATCGAACATAAGATGGGGCTTCACGGCAGTTCCACCTGTGTGATGAATTTTGGAGACAACGGGGATTGCTATGCCGAATTGCTGGGTGAGGAGCGCCAGGGCATGAAGATCATGTTCCAGATGATGAATGAGGCACGCATCGCGGTCGGCCTGCAATCCGTCGCCAGCGCCTCCATTGCCTATCTCCATGCCCTCCAGTACGCGAAGGAGCGCCTCCAGGGCTCGTCACTCCTGGAGATGAAGAATCCGGAAGCCCCGCGGGTGCCGATCATTCAGCATGCCGATGTGCGCCGGATGCTCTTGTGGATGAAGGCTCACGTCGAAGGGATGCGGGCGTTGATGTGTTACGCCTCCTACTGCGTGGATCGGGAGCAAGGCATGGAATCCGAAGCGGACCGGGATAAATATCACGGCCTTTTAG